>JAKSBL010000511.1 GCA_022361115.1 Spirochaetota bacterium
GCTGAGACTGAAAAGTGCTGGTTATGAGCGTTTTTTTTTTTTTTTTTTTTTAGAAGCCACTTTTGGAGGAGGGGAGGCTAATGTTGCCATGTCCCTGGCAAATTTTGGAATGGCAACAAAATTTATATCCGCTTTGCCTGCCAATCCCCTGGGGGATGAAGCTGTAAAACAGCTCAGGAAATTCAATGTTGATACTAGCTGTATCTATCGTACAGGCCGCCGGATGGGAATTTATTTCCTGGAAAGCGGTGCCAATCAGCGCCCCAGTAAAGTTGTTTATGACAGGGCAGGTTCTGCAATTGCTTTAGCCTGCAGTGATGATTTTGATTTTGAAAATATTTTTTCTGATGTAAGCTGGTTTCACATTACCGGTATTACCCCGGCCCTTTCTGAGACGGCTGCTGCTTTAACATTGAAAGCGGTAAAAGCTGCCAGGGCAAAATCCATAACTGTTTCTGTTGATCTCAATTACCGGAAAAAGCTCTGGAAATATGGGAAAAAAGCACCAGAAATTATGTGTCAGGTCGCACAATTTGCCGATGTTCTCATTGGCAATGAGGAAGATTGTCAAAAATGTCTGGACATTAATATGCCGGAAATTGATGTTCATTCAGCCATTTTAACAAAAGAAAATTATACAACTTTAAGCCGGGCTGTATTAAAAGCCTTTCCCAATGTTCGCAAAATTGCCATTACCCTGCGCCAAAGTCACAGCGCTACCCACAATGACTGGTCTGCTCTCCTGGCCAACAGAGAAACAGTTCTTTTTAGCAAAAAATATGAAATGAAAAACATTATAGATAGAGTAGGGGGAGGAGATAGTTTCGCTGCCGGTCTCATCTATGCTCTTTCCAATGATCAAAGCGACAGGGAGGCAATTGAGTTTGCTACAGCTGCCAGTTGTTTAAAACATTCAATCATGGGAGATGTTAATCTTGTTTCCCTGGAAGAGGTCAGGACCCTTTTAAAAGGGGACGGTTCCGGACGGGTACAGCGCTGATCAATGAAAGAACGGGACATGTCATCTGATCCGGTTCTGAGCAGGAGAATGTTTATCTTATCAGGCAATATAGTGAAAGCCATCCTGGTTTTAGGTATCCCTGCTGCTTTAACACAATTTATCAGTGCAGCGTATAATCTAATAGATGCTTTTTTTGCGGCAAATATCGGGGGACTGCAGCTTGCAGTAATCGCCTTTGTCAGTCCCCTTTATAATTTTGCTGCTGCCATAGGGATGGGTTTGGCAATAGGCGGGACTTCATTTATATCCAGGGAAATCGGACGGGCAGATTATAATGAAGCTAAAAATATTTCTCTTCAGCTGGTATTCCTTTCAATGCTTTGCGGGATTTTTCTGGCCCTGCTTTTTTCCATATTCTCAAACAAAATACTTATGTTTGCCTCAGCAACAAAAACCTTGATAGATGATTCGGGAAGCTATTTTGTCATACTTTCATTCAGCTTTCCGTTTCTTTTCTTTAATCATAGTTATTTTGCAATTAAAAATGCCAAGGGTGATACGGCAAGTGTATTAAAAATCAATCTTTTTTCAATGATTGTTAAAATAGTTTTAAACTATTTGATGATTATAAAACTTCATTTTGGCATTAGCAGTCTGGCAATTGCTACCATCCTGGGCAATGCTGTTGTCAGTATATATGCAATTTATGATCTATTCTGCAAAAGAAGGGTATTGCAGCTTTCATTCCAATATTTTAAATTGAATCTCAAGCAGATAAAATCTTTGCTCCTGACTGCAATTCCTGTGATTATAGAGAGAACTTCCATCTCTTTTAGTTTTATTGTGGTAAATGGGTTTGTGTTGCTGTTCGGGGAAATAGTACTGGCAGCTTATGGCATTACCAACCGGGTAAATTCACTGTTTTTTGCATCAATTGCCGGTTTTGGGGCAGGCTTGGCCCCAATGGTCAGTCAGAATCTTGCTGCAAAAAATGTTAAAAGGGCTAAAAAAGCAGTCAATCTGGCCCTTATTATTTCATTGACCAGTTCTGTTTTGATCAGTGCTTTATTTCTCCCTTTCAAAGAGACAGCCGCAGGATTTTTTGTAAAAGACAATCCGCAATTGTTCATGTATACTGTGCAGGCAATGGGAACTTATTCAGTTTCCCTTATCCCCTGGGCCCTTTTCCAGATAACAAACGGGATGTTTATTGGAACCGGTAATACAAAGTACAATATGTTGATAAGCAGTGCAAGAATATATGTGTTCAGACTCCCCCTGCTTATCCTGTTTATTAAATATACCAACCTGATGGAATACAGCATCTGGTATGCAATGCTGATCAGTAATATATTAACCGGCCTTTTTGCCTTAGCAGCCTGCTTTATTAAAAGCAGGAACCTGAAATTTGCTATTTAAGCAAAAAATCATACCAGTATCTAAATTAATTAAACATAATAACGGTAAATTTAGATGAGGAATTTCTAAGAATTTGAAGAAAATCTTGTGATAAAAAGCATATTGGTGTATAATAGAGACTACTCAAAATTATTTCTCCACTCTTATTCGATAATTTAAGGAAAATTAGATAAATGTTCAAAGAAGAAAATTTAAAATTAAATTTTACAATATTGTTCGTTTTTTTCTTTATTCTTAGTAGCTGTAAATCATATGTTCAAGTTAAGGATAATGAAAACCAATATCAGGATATTCATGAATCAGAATTATTAAGTAAGGACCAGAGTACAGATCTGATACAAAGAATTGACTTTAAAAAAAAGGATAATTCTCAAATCAAAGAAGAATTAACCAAACTACATCAACGAAAATCAACTAAATATACAGTTAAAATTGGTGATGTTTTTAATATATATGTTGATTCAGATAACAATTTTACAACTTTAAATGCAATTGTTAAATCAGATGGATTTATTTCATTGAAAAGATTAGGCGAAGTAGAAGTAGAAGGGCTCACCCTGGAGGAGACGAATCAACTTATTGGAAGTAAATTAAGCTATTTTATTAAAATTTCTCCAAAACTAAGTGTTATTCCAGTTAATATTACAGAAGCAACTGTTAATATTTTAGGGGAAGTAAAAAATCCGGGCACTTATTCTATTCAAGGGAATAAAACACTATTGGATATTATCTGTGCTGCAGGCGGAACTTCTCTACTAACCCGTGAAAATGAAAAATTAGAGACTGCCGATTTGGATTCTGCCTATATTGTGAGAAATAATAAAATTTTACCAGTGGATTTTAATGAATTAATAAACAAAGGGAATTTTTTACATAATATTTTACTCCATGATAAAGATTATATTTATATCCCTTCATTAACAGGTAAACAGGTTTATATAATGGGTGAAGTAAATACACCAGGAAAGTATATGCTTTCAAAAAATTTAACATTAGCTAAACTAGTTGCAGAAGCAGGTGGATTCACAGATGAAGCACGCAATAACCTGTTAATTATTCGTGGGGATTTAAAAAAACCTGTTGTTTTTAAAATTAACCTTTCTAAAATAATCAAAGATGGGTATCCGGACTTTATTTTAAGAAGAGATGATGTTATCTATATTCCAAAAAATGCTATTACCCGTTATAATGAAGTAATCAACCATATATTACCTACACTCAATCTGATTAATACTTCTACTTCTTCATTCATAAATGTAGATAACGTAAGGGAAATTATTGAAGGTTATGGTGATGATGATTCATCTACTACTCAATAAGCATATAAACGATAAAATTATTTCTGTGGATATACCAGTTGTTTTTTATGTTTTTTATCAAAAATATTGGTTTTTTATATTAAATTAATATATTTATTGAAATTTTATTTTGATTTTATTTGTTAAAAAAATAAAAATAATAGTGGTTTTTTTAGAAAAGTGCGTTAAATTTGTAACATGATCAATACCTTTATATCTTTATAGATTCGTATATGGTTTTTAATTAGCAAAAACTAATTAGCAGATTGTTTCTCTAAAAAAAATTTTTTTTAGAAATTAGTTTTTTTCATTAAGAAAAGTGTTTTGCTTCAGGTAAAAAACAAGTTTTATTTTTAAGGACTCAATATTGGAAAAAAAAGTCATTTATAATTGTGATGATTTTGTAAGGTATCTTGATTATGAGTGTCATCGTTCTAATCGTAGTAATAGAGAATTTTCACTGATTGTTTTTAACATCAAAGATAGTATAGATAAAAAAATGATAAAAAGAAAAACCATAAAATACTTGGAAAATAAAATACGTATTTTGGATGTTATTGGAGATCTAAGTGAAAACAGTTTGGGGTTAGTTCTACCAGATACTTCTTATACTGATGCCAGACAGTTTCTTGAAAAAATTAATTCTTTACTAAAGAAGAATTCAAAATTTATTGAGACAACAAATGTTTTTACATATCCTGATAAATGGAATCATTAATCTTTTATGAGATTTAATACTCAGCATGACTGGTTTTTTTTAATATAGCTGTGCATTTTAAAAAGTATAATAGATAGATAAAAAAAGTTTATATTCTAACATTTTTCTGGTATAGGCTTTATTTTTTTTCTTGAAAATTGATTTTCTTCATTGTAAAAGAAAAGGTTATTCATGGCAGATTCTAAAAGTACGGTCCCTGAAGAAGGGAAAAGTTTTTTTTCTAAAATTGATTTTTTTGAGCTCTTAATTTGTCCATTAAAATATAAAGTTATTTTAATTATTATTAATAGTTTAATTATTGCTTTTGTTTTAGGTATTTTGATTTTATCTAAAATATTATCACCTGAGGTTTCATTTTTACCAGATTTGTATTTATCACGAGCAAAAGTATTAATTCCAGAAAACCAATCTTCTAATTTAAATTTTGATGATATTGGTAATCTTGCTGGAAATATTGGATTAAATGTTAGTAAAAGGGTATCCACGACTCAGGTTGTTATCAGTATATTAGAGAGTAATACTGTCCTTGATGGGGTGATTGATGAACTTTTTTTAGAAAAGAAACCCATGCTAAAAGAGGCTTATGAGAATGGTGAATTAACAAAGCAAAATTTGCGAAATATTGTTTTATCAAATGCTTATTTCAGAAAAGATGAGCAGACAGGATTTCTTCTTGTCAGTTATCATGATATCAATCCTGTTGTTGCCAAAGAAATGGTTGAGTATTTTTTAATTATGCTTAATCGGGCGACTTATAATTTTGCTTTGACACAAACTTCTTTTAAAAGAAAATTTATTGAAGAAAGAATTGAAGAAATCAATGACAAATTGATAAAAGCAAAGAAAGAGTATTTGTTGTTTCAACAAGAACACGGAATTATTTCACCTACTCAAGAAGCAATTGAAATAACCAATACAATAGCTGCTTTAAGAGCAGAATTAATTAACAAAGAAGCAGAGTTAGAGAATTATTATCGCACCCACCAGACTGGAGCAGAAGATTATTCTCAATTAGGTTATGATGTATTCAATTTAAAACAGAAAATCAGGCGTTTAACCGTTGGTGATGAAGATGGCTCGGATGATCTGATTCTTTCAAAAAAAAGGATTTCAGAATTATCAATGGAATTTACAGAATTAAAAACTCGTGTTGATAATTATAAAGATATTTATACTAGTTTGCTAAACGAGTTAGAACTTATTCAAATTCAAGAAAAAAGTGAAGGAGCAATGATTCAGGTAATTGATCCTCCTGAGGTATCATCTAGAAAATTTGGTCCTTCAAGATCAAAAATTTTGTTTCAAGCTATTATCATTGTTTTATTTTTATCAATATGTACTGTGATTGGTATTGAGTTTTTCAAGTTATATATTTGGACAAATGAATTTTTAAAAGAAAAGATTTTAATTGTTCTTTCTTATTTAAGATTTAGAAAAAAGAACATGAAAAAAACAAGTGAAAAGTAAAAATGGGGTGAATGAATAAAGTAAAAAAAATGGAGGGTAAGTCATGGTAAATGCTTTAAAGCAAATGTACAAAAATTCCAGTGTTGTACATAAAAGCAATCGTCAGAGTTTGGTTCTTAAAGAGCTGGATTTTAAGAAAATTATGCAGTATGAAAGAATACGAACTGATCGAGAAAAGAACAACTTTTCTTTATTAATGTTTGAGATTGATCAGGATAGTCCGCTGGTGAATGAATTATTAGGTGAATTACAGCACAAAATTAGTAAAATTGATATCATTGGCTGGTTTAATGAAAATCATCTTTGTGTATTAATGCCGTTGACTAATTATGAAGGTGCAATAGAGGTTCATAAAAAAATCTATCAAAATCTTTTTTTTCAAATCATTAATATTAAATGTAAGGTTTATACTTATCCTGATCATTGGATAAAAACTGAAGATATGGCTGAATTAAAAAAAATAGCAAAAATATCTCAAGAGCAAGAAAAAATACATCAGAATAATAATGAATCAAGTGCAAGAAGTATTACTGATTTAAATGAACCAATTCATCATGAAATAGTTGAAGCATTTGTGAAAAGAATTCCAGTATGGAAAAGGATAATGGATATTGCTTTATCTTTAACTGGATTACTCTTTTTATCGCCACTTTTTTTACTAACAGCATTATATATAAAGATTGTTTCAAAAGGACCTGTTTTTTATAAGCAGAAAAGAATTGGATATAAAAGAAGGGTTTTTGATTTCTATAAATTTCGCTCCATGCATGTGGATAATAATAACTCTGGCCACCAGAATTATCTTTCTGAATTAATCAAGTCTGATAAACCTATGATAAAACTGGACCAAAAAAAAGACTCAAGAATTATCAAAGGTGGAGAAATATTACGTAAAACTTGTATTGATGAATTACCTCAACTAATAAATGTACTGAAGGGTGATATGAGTTTGGTTGGACCAAGACCCTGTCTACCTTATGAAGAAAAAGAATATGTTCAATGGTACCGTAATCGATTTGATATTTTACCTGGTATGACTGGATTATGGCAGGTGAGTGGGAAAAATCAATTAACTTTTAAGCAAATGATCCGTTTGGATATTGCATATACTAAAAATCTATCCCTAATTAATGATTTAAAAATTCTTGTTATGACTGTTCCAACTATTATTGGACTGATCCTGGAAAAAAAAATAAAAAAAAGTAAAGAGGTAAAATAATGTTAAAGCTTGGTATAGTGGGGTGCGGATACTGGGGCCCAAACTTAATTAGAAATTTCAATGCTTTGAAAGAAGTTGAAATTAAAACAATTTGTGATAAAGATACTGAACGACTTGACCATATGAAAGAATTGTATCAGCATGTAAATGTAACCACTGATTTTTCTGATATTATCAATGATTCTGAAATTGATGCTGTTGCAATTGCTACTCCAGTGTATACTCATCATAAATTAGCAAAACAGTGTCTTGAGGCTGGAAAACATACTTTTATTGAAAAGCCAATGGCTAATAGTGTTACAGAGTGTGACGAACTCATTAAGATTGCCAATGAAAAATCTTTGATTCTGAATGTAGGACATGTTTATCTTTTTAATGGTGCAATTAAGAAGATAAAAGAGTTAATTGATGCTGGTGAAATAGGGGAAATTTATTATATCAATATGCGTCGTTTAAACCTGGGTCTTTTTCAAGTTGATATAAATGTTGCTTGGGATTTAGCACCACATGATATTTCGATTATTTCCTACCTTTTAAATGAGAGGCCAGTGTCTGTTAACTGTCAGGGTAAAGCACATATTAATCCAAATATTGAAGATGTTACCAATATTTCACTCAATTATGCAAGCGGCCGGTTTGCTACTATCCAGAGCAGCTGGCTGGATCCTCGTAAGATTCGTGAAGTGACCATAGTTGGCAGTAAAAAAATGATCGCTTATGATGATACAAAAGCTATTGAACAAATTAAGGTGTATGATAAGAGAGTGAGTGTGCCTCCACATTATGATACTTTTGCTGAATTTCAATATTCCTATCACTATGGGGATATTCAAATTCCATATGTAAAACTGAAAGAACCTTTACGGGCTGAGTGTCAGGATTTTATTAATTGTATTCAATCCGGAAAAAAATCCATAGTAAGTGGAGAAAATGGCAAGGCTGTCATTGAGATTTTAGAAGCTTCTTCCAAATCATTAAAAGAAAATGGGGCTGAGATTAAAATTTCTTAAGTTATTGAATAATACTGTTTTATTTATATAAAAAATAATATATAAACGTGATAACCTCCCATTAATATAAATATGTCTCTTTAAATTTTGGAATAGATATCAGGAGAGTTATGTCTGTTTATTTAATAAGGAGAAGTAATGCAAAAAATTGCTGATAGTGTGAAACTTGGCAAAGATGTAAAAATCTATGATTTTGTTAATCTTTATGGCTGTGAAATTGATGAACAATCTAAAATTGGTACATTTGTGGAGATTCAAAAGAATGCAAAAATTGGGAAAAACTGTAAGATATCTAGCCATACCTTTATTTGTGAAGGCGTAACAATTGAAGATAATGTTTTTATTGGACATAATGTTACTTTTATTAATGATTTATTTCCCCGTGCTACTAATGAAGATGGTTCTCTGCAAACAGATGCAGATTGGAGTTGTGTGGAAACATTAGTAAAAAAAGGCGCTTCTATTGGGTCCAGTGCTACCGTTTTGGGTGGTGTTACTATTGGTGAAAACGCTATTATTGGTGCTGGAAGCATGGTTACAAAGGATGTTCCTGACAATACGATTGTTGCTGGTAATCCGGCAAAAATATTAAGAAAAGTAAATAATAATAAATAAAAAAAAGGATACAAAATGAAAGTTCCCTTCTTAAATTTAAAAGCACAATATTTATCCGTTAAAGATGAAATGGATACAGATATTCAGAATGTAATTGACAATACTGCTTTTGCAGGGGGTAAATTTGTTAAAAAATTTGAAGATGAATTTGCTGCATATTGTGATTGTAAGTATTCAATTGGTGTTGGCAGTGGTACAGATGCCCTATGGTTGGCTTTGATAGCTTTAGGTATTGGATCTGGTGATGAAGTGATTACAACTCCTAATACTTTTATCGCAACTACCGAAGCAATTTCTATCTCTGGTGCTAAACCTGTGTTTGTCGATGTTATTGATAACACCTATTCCATGGATCCAAACCAAATTGAGTCAGTAATAACTAATAAAACCAAAGCAATTATTCCAGTCCATATTTTTGGACAGGTTTGTGATATGGATCCTATCCTGGAAATTGCCAAAAAACATAATCTTTATGTTATTGAAGATGCTTGCCAGGCTCATGGTGCAGAATATAAAGGAAAAAAAGCTGGTTCAATGGGTGATGTTGCTGCTTTCAGTTTTTATCCAGGTAAAAATTTAGGAGCCTTTGGAGAAGCAGGTGGAATAGTAACCAGTCATGAAGAGTTATACACTAAAATGCAAATATTTAAAGATCATGGACAGGCAAAAAAATATTATCATGATATTGTTGGCTGGAATGCTCGAATGGATGGAATCCAGGGAGCTGTATTGTCAGTAAAACTGAAACATATTGATAATTGGAATGAATCCAGAAGGGTGAATGCAGGTTTGTATAACAAATTGTTAGCAGACATATCAGAAATACAGCTACCTGTTGAAGCAGATTATTCTAAACACATCTATCATATTTACGCCATTAGAGTAAAAGAGCGAGATGCTTTAATGAAATATTTACAGGAAGCAGAAATAGGTTGTGGAATTCATTATCCAGTTCCGATTCATAAACAAAAAGCATACCAGGAATATAACTCTTTGGTTGGTAAATTTCCAGTGGCAGAGCAGTCTGCTGATGAGTTTTTGTCATTACCCATGTTTCCTGAATTAAGTGAAGAAGAAATAGTTTACGTAGTAAATAAAATAAA
>JAKSBL010000633.1 GCA_022361115.1 Spirochaetota bacterium
AATATTGCAATCCAAATCAGTTAAAATAATCCGTCCATGGTTTTCTTTCAGTTCCAGTCCAATTGAGTAGCGGGCATCTGGAAGATATTCCAGCCGTTGGGCTTTTCTGCCGCCTGTACTCTCTTCATAACCAGACTCTTTTATCAAGCCGCTATCTAAAAGTTCCTTGACATTGCTACTGACTGTTGTTATACTTAGCTTAAGCTCCTGGGATATTTCCAGTTTGGTTATTTTTTTCCTTTTGCGAATCAGACGAAAAATTTTTTTTCGGTTAATATTTTTTACTATACGTTGGTAAAAGCCATCTAATTCTAACAAAAGGAAACTCCCATTTATTTAACCAGCTTTTTAAAGTACTATTTATATTACTTTTTAAAAGCATTGTAAAAAGTTTTTTAATATTTGTCAAGTAGAAAGTTTAAAATTCTTTAAAAATTATACAAAAAGTGTCAGGTGAAGCAATGAAAGCTACAAAAAGGAATCACAAAAACTGGGGTGAGGTATATTCCATCATCCATAACAACATTGAGATGGTTATTACACTGGATTTAGGTCCGAGAATCATCTCTTTTGGTTTTAAAGAGACTAAAAATATTTTGTTTACAGATATAAAGCGTGAACTTTTTGTTCAGGATAAAAACTGGTATTTTTATGGTGGCCACCGTTTCTGGATCAGCCCTGAGACTCAGGACACTTATTATTCTGATAATGAAATTTGTGAATCAAATGTGTCTGAAGATCAGCTCATTATCAGTAAACATGATCACAGAACCAAACTGGAAAAACAGTTGATTATTTCCACATCTAATGATAGTTTCCTGGTAAAACATGTATTGATTAATAATGGGGATTTGATTTATACTGGCGGCATCTGGGGTTTAACCTGTGTTTTGCCTACTGGCAAAGTTTTTTTTCCCTGGGGAGGAAGCAGGCGCTGGGATTTAAAAAAGATTATTTTCTGGAACCATTGGGGAGATAATCAACATAGCAAAATGAATAGCTCCCAGTATCATCCTACAGAGGATCTTTATATTATTCACCCAACTGGAGAAGAGGGAAAAGTTGGAACTGCTGGTTATGAAGGCTTTGTAGGGATTACTAACCATGAATATACTTTTATAAAGAAGTTTGATCGTTTGCCAATAGGGAATTACCCCGATGATAATTGTGCAATTGAAGTTTATACTTGTAGTAACTTTGTAGAACTTGAAACCTTGAGTCCAATTCATACTCTTTTACCGGATGATCAGATCATCCACACAGAAGAATGGCTCTTATTCCCCAAAGAGTATGATCCAACCGATGGCAACAGCATAAGAAAACTGCTATAAGATGGTACATTAAGGATCGTCCAAAAAAATGGAATTTCTGATATTTATTTTTTTTAATTAAAAAAATCTCCTTGACAAATAGGTTGAGATATTTATAAGATACAACTTGTATGGACATCCATACAAATAAATTATTTATTGAATGAAATAAAAAAGTTAAAATAAACAATTTTAATTTTATGCGCATTCTTCTGAGTTTCATTAGCTGATTCACTTCATTATCAATAATCATAAAATCTATAATTTTTATAGATATAAAAAATGAAAAAGGAGAGCGTTATGAGACAAAAGTATTATTTGTTCCCTCTGGCAATTTGCTTATTACTTTTAATTTCAAATTGTCAGCAAAACCACAGACAAAAAATCGAAAGTGATGGATCCGTTTTGAGTCAAAATGATCAATTGCAAAAAGAAATTGATCGGTGTTTTGGCTGGCGGCCATCGATTACCGGAAAAGGTGTGCCTGAAGATGGAAAAATCCTGCTGCACATTGGCCAGGATTTATTATCTTGTAGTGAATATAATGCAACTAGCAATGGATTTGCTGAACCAGCAGGAATAGTTACCTATGTTAATCTTTACACTACTCTTGACAACGGAGCTGGAGGTAATCCTTATTGGTTTGGCGGATTAGGAGAGGATCCATCTGGTGTTTTGTCCATTGATGTTGATTGGGGAGCAGGCCCACTCAATGCACATAAAGCAGGGTATGATTATCCTAATTCCACATTATCCATAGGTTTGTGGATGGTTGAAGATATCTGGGCTAGAGATGGCCTGGATAAGATTATTACTGGAGATTATGATAATGAAATTATCCGTTTAGCAAATTTCATAAAATCATTTGGTGAGAACACAGCACAAAATGGAGTCCTGGCTCCAGTATATTTAAGAATAGGCTATGAGTTTGAACCGGCTTGGAATTATTATGAACCCGATCAATATAAAGCTGCATTTCAAAGAATTGTAGATATTATCAGACCGATAGCTCCCAATATGATTACAGTATGGCAAGCTGCTACTTCGCCAGAAGATCAAATCTATCAATGGGAAGATGATCATGACATACATAAATGGCACCCCTGGCATCCTGATCAAACCACAATTTTTCATGAAGAAGTACTGAGAAATAATCAGTATTATACACTGCAAGATTATTATCCTGGAGATTCCTATGTGGACTGGTGTGGCATATCCTGGTTTCTCAGCAATCAAGTCGTTTCTGATAAATGGGATGCCCTTGGGATCAATCCTGTTACTCAAAAAGAGGCGGCAGATGTGATGCTTCAATTTGCCCGTGAACATCAAAAACCAGTTATGATATGTGAGTCGACTCCTAAAGGTTATGATTTGCTAAAAGGTACATTTAGTAATATAACGAGTGCTTTTAATACCAGCCTGGCAAGCGGAGAAAAAATCTCAGAGAAAACCCCTCAAGAAATCTGGAGGGAATGGTATTTACCCTTATTTCTCTATATTTATAGAAATTTGGATGTAATCCGTTGTTTACACTATATCAATGCAAATTGGGATGCTCAGCCTAAATGGGGCCCTCCCTACCATGAAGGTTATTGGGGGGATAGCAGAGTTCAAGTCAATCAATATATTAAAAACAAATGGCAGAGAGAAATAAATCGCTGGATTTGGAAAAAAGGATCTCCGAGTTTATTTTCTGAACTGGAAGAATAAAAAGTATAATAAATCATAATGACTGTTCCTTTGCAATCAAAAGAACCTAATTCCGAATAAGGAACAGTCACTTTTTTATACCTTATTAAACTTTAGCATTACTGAAAACATCTATCATTAAAGAAACAAAATTGACTTTTTTTTCTTCACCTATATAATAGATAATAACAATACAGGGGTAATAGTGAAAAAATCTGCCCATTATATCTATATTTTTCTCATCATTTTTCCTTCATTAATATTTGGCCAAACCCTCACATTAGTTTCACTGGAAAGTCCTCCTGCTGAATATACAGAAAATGGAATTGTAAGTGGTAAAAATGTAGAAATCGTCAAGGAAGCACTGAAAAGAATGGGATATGACTGTACAATATTACTTGTTCCCTGGATTCGTGCTTTAAAAATGGTAGAAGTGGGTTCAGCTGATGCTATTATTGATGCTGCTTATAATGAAGAAAGGGCCGAATACCTGTTTTACCCTGATGAAGTGATCAATATTGAACGCTGGTACTTTTTTAAATTAAAAAAGAATAATTTTTCTATAGATGAAAACTTTGATAATGCAAAATATTTTCGTTTAGGAATAACCAGAGGCTTTGAATATGGCGGATTCATTCAAGATGCTATTAAAAAAGAGCAATTTAAAATTATTGATAAAGTACCTGATAATGAAAGTAATTTAACCAAGTTAGTTTCAAACCGTTTTGATATGTTTATAGGCATGAAATTGACTGTCACCTACTATGCTAAAAAACTGGGTTATGAAGATATCATTGATATTGTCCCCATGACCGAAACCAATCAACCTTACCTGCTAAATTCCTCAAAAACTTATTTAGCCTTTTCCAAAAAGACCATGACCCAGAAAATTGTTAATCAGTTTTCAGATGTAATAAGACAAATGAAAAAGGATGGCATCTTTGCTGCAATTGAACAAAAATATGATTAAATTAATCATTCTTTTGTACTACTATAAATAAAAAGGCTGGTTGTTTCATTAATATTTGATAAACCCCATTATCCAGCTCTTGACATTTTTCGTCGGGTAGAGGCTCTTCCAGTTTGATGATATGAAATGGAGACTGAATAATGGGTTTGAGCATATCTGTCAAAGAACGGGTATAATAGTGAACCCGAAAAGCTGCGTCTCCTTTACCCCAGGTATCTGTAATAAGATATTTATCATAATAACTCTCTTTCTGAAAGTACAAGAAGTCCATTATTGGATGTTGAAGAGAAATATAGGCTTTTCCCTGCTCCTTTAAAACTCGAAAAAAATCATTCATTATCAAGTTCCAATCTTCAATATAATGAAGAGCCAGTGAGCTAATAATATAGTCCTGAGAATCAGAATCGATATCGGGTAAACCTTTTGCCATATCAGCCTGTAAACATTTTATTCTTCCTGTAAAATCTTTCTTTTTTAAATGATCCAGCATGACCTGACTTGCATCTACAGCAGTTACATTTGCCTGTTGTTGCAGAGCATAAAATGAGTAATATCCTGTGCCACAGCCAGCATCTAAAACATTTTTAAAAGAAAAATCATCAAAAAGAGAAGTCATAAAAGGTCGTTCAAAGAGATTATTCCAGGATTTTTGCCGATTAGCATGGGCAATATAAAGATGAGCTATATTATCATAATTTGTTAAATCACTACTTTTACTCATAGTTCTATTTAATTTAAATTAAATAATCCGTTATCCAGCGATGTAATG
>JAKSBL010000234.1 GCA_022361115.1 Spirochaetota bacterium
AATACCAGGATAACTTAAAAAAAGAAAAAAAAGCATTTGGCATTACCATTGAAACAATAAAAAAACATCAACTGGAAATGAAACTGATTAATGTTCATTATTTCATGGAAGATTCTAAAATCCTTTTTAATTTTACAGCTGATGGACGTGTAGACTTTCGTGAATTAGTTAAAGATCTAGCTTCAATTTTTAAAACCCGGATTGAATTAAGACAAATTGGAGTACGGGATGAATGTCGAATTATCGATGGTTACGGCCAATGCGGAAAACACCTCTGCTGTGCTAATGTTATCAATGATTTAGATCCAATAACCATTAAAATGGCCAAGGAACAAAATATTACCTTGAATTCTTTAAAAATAAGTGGAATTTGTGGTCGTCTTCTTTGTTGTTTAGCTTATGAGTATGATACTTATATTCAAGAGAAACATGATTATCCTCCTGAAGGCAGCCGAATTAATGTAAATGGTGATTGGTATTATACAGAAGAAATCAATATTCAAACTAAGCAGATAAAACTGGTATCTGATAAAGAAAGGGAAATGATCCTTTGGGTGGATTCAAAGGATATTATGTTTGACTATAATAAAAAAAGCGGTTATTACAAACCTAAACAAGTAAAATAATCAAGTAGATGAAATTTTCCCAGGTATTTTTTAATTTTTTAGAAAAATAAATTTGCACTCAAAATCTTTTAATTCAAAAAAAAAGTTGATTGTTTTTATTTTTTCCTTTATTATTGATAAGGAATAATAAGTTTTATCCTAATTTCATTGTAGAGAAAAATTAAAAAGATATTTCAGTGTTATCTTTATCTACAGATATTTTCTTGATTATTAATATGAGGAGTACAACATGGGTTTTTTTGGAGCAATTGGACGTTTTTTTTCCAGATTATTTGGGCTGGGAGAAGGTGCTTTAAATAATGCCAGTGACAAAATGCTTAGTGCAGGTGAAGGTACTATTCGAGCTCAATATCGCAAAGTACGTGATCAAATGATCAAAAATCATTCTGTAGTGAGAAATGCTGTAGCCAATCTCATGGCTATTACAGAAGAAAAAAAACAGGAAAATGAAGATTTACAGAAAAAAATACAAGAGTTGGAAACCAAAAAAATTGGTGCTGTAAGAAAATTTAAAGAAACACAAGATGTGAAATACCAGGAGGCTTTTAAAGAATTTCATAGCCAGCTGGAAAAAGCAAAAGAACAAGTTGCAGCAAATACACAATTCATTGAGAATAATAAAGAAAACATAGAGAAATATAAACGACAATTAGTTACATTGCAAAATAAAATTGAAGATCTTAAAAACCAGGAAGATCAAGCAGTTGCAGATATTACCACTTCACGACAGGTAACCAAACTCAATGATATGCTATCTGGTGTTTCAAATGATCTGGATATGCAAGGGATTGACGCTATTGAGCAAGCTCGTAAAAAAGCAATTGCCAATGCAAAATTATCCAATGAATTATCGACTAATAACAAGTCTTCTTT
This sequence comes from Spirochaetota bacterium, assembly GCA_022361115.1. Lineage (GTDB taxonomy): Bacteria > Spirochaetota > GWE2-31-10 > GWE2-31-10 > GWE2-31-10 > JAKSBL01. Next base: position 1,500 of record JAKSBL010000234.1, read on the forward strand.
AGATGAAGAACTATTGGCAGCTGGTAGCCAGGTTGATGCAGAGTTTGCAAAAATGCTGGAAGCTGAAGAATCAAATATGATGGGAGCCAATTCTTCCTCACAAACTGAAATGCCAACTGAAAGAGATTTATAATTCTTATTTCTAGAATATTTATCCTCAGATAGTTACATCATAATCAAATATGGAAGAATATCGATTTTTTAAAGAATTTACTTCTCAATTTCTCTCAGAAGAGTATAACCAGTTCATTTTTTCCGGCAATATTTATGATATTTTTAAACATCAAGATAATTATCATAATCTGGTAGACTTTCTTACCCAAAAACTTTCTCCTAAACGACAGATCATAAAATTTAATATTGCCGAAGGGGTAAATTTTCCTGATAATGAACAAAAACTTCATTTTGTAGATAATCTTTCGAAAAATTTACGTTTTTTTAGCCAACTAGAGGAAAAACGAAATTGGGTAGTAAAAAACCTGGCACACTCTCGTGCCTCTGCTGTTGAGGGTTTTAACCTTTTGAAAGAGGCCGTTCGCAGCCGTTACAACAAACCCTATGCCTTTATTATTGAACATGCAGAAACCATTATCCCTGATACAGAAGTAGCTCGGATGGGAGATGCAGATCGTCAAAAACTGGTTTTTTTAAGAGATTGGTTAGGCGATGAGAATTTTATTAAATCTCATCATATCATTATTTTTATATCCCAAACAATATCTGAGATTCATAAATCTATCTGTAATCTGCCTTCCTTATCCAGAGTTGTCATTGATTACCCAGATTATGAGATGAGAAAATCATTTATCGAAGAGCAAAGCCCTAAAAATGAATTAAAAATGGATATCTCAGTTGACAATGCTTCAGATTTAACGGCAGGGTTAAATTTAAATGGTGTCAAGCATATTATCCAGCATGCTTCTTATTTAAAAAAACCTTTAACAGAAGAATTAATTCTCTCTAAAACCGAAGAAGTCATTAAGGGGACTATTGGAGATTATATCAAAGTGATTAATCCTGATCATACATTTAAAGATGTTTTGGGAGCTGCCCGCATAAAAATGGAATTACAACGGCAGGTACAAATCATTCAATTGGGTGATCCATCCATAATTCCCCGTGGTTATTTAGTCTGCGGCCGCAACGGGGTTGGTAAAACTTATATCATGGAAGCCTTTGCCAAACAACTGGGCTGGCTTTGCATTGAATTAAAAAATATGCGACAGAAATATCTGGGAGAAACAGATATTATCTTTGAGCGAGTAAAAACTGTCTTAGAGTCATTCAAAAATGTCATGGTTTTTATAGATGAAGCTGATACTATGTTTGGCGGGCGGGGTGAAAATGTTCATGAAACAGAAAAACGTTTAACTGGTAATTTTATTAAAATGATTGGTGATCCTGCTAATCGAGGAAAAATCATCTGGATTTTTATCACTTCACGTCCAGACTTACTTCTACCAGATTTTATTCGTCGTTTAGAAGTAAAATTTGGTTTTTTTAATCCTCAGGGAGAAGATCGATTAGCATTCTTACAAAATATCCTGGCCAAAGTAGAAATTGACTTTGGTGCTCTAAAAAAAAGAGAGCAAAAAAAATTACTAAAAGGTTTTAGAAATTTCTCTCCAGCTGAATTCAAAATGATTACAACTCAATTAATTGCCCAGAAAAAAATATCATCTTCTTTTACCACTCAAGATGTTTTACTTCTTTTAAAAAGAATCAATTTAAATATCAGCCGAGAAAAATATCAATTGCAAGATGGATTAGCCAGAAAATACTCCTCTTTTATTGATTTAATGAAATAATCATTTTTCCAATATTCTATAGACTATTTTCTTGACAAAAAAATTTAAAATTCATAAGATGCTTTTTATGGAATATTATGAATACTTTCTTCAATTTCCCGAAGGGGATACTCAACCTGTTAATCATAGTCTTAATATGGGAGATATAGTTGATATTAATGGCAATGTTTATCATGCGTCAAATTTAAGTCCCCAACAAATTGCCTATCAGGTAGTTGGAGTAAAAAAAAATTATCACTTTAAAGAAGTTAAAATCGTTTATAAATTAAAATTGATGAATCGTAATGAAGTAGAAGATGAGAAAAGTTTTTTAGATTTTAAGAATCAAAACAGTAAAAATAAGGCAGTTTTTGATAAATTGTCAAAAAAAGCAGCAAAAAAGAGGTTTGGTTAAGATGAATTATGAAATTGAAAAAAAATACTTAGTTGGCAGTTTTGATGATACTTTGCAAAAACTGCAAGCTGATTATGGTGATTTTTATATAGATGAAAAAATTGGATTCTGGTGGACAGGGAATATTAATGGTTTAGAATATCTTCTGGAAGTTAAAGATTTTAAAGTGAATAAAAAAGATGTGGAGATCTTGAAAGAAATGGGGGATTTTTATCTTCAGCCACAAGATTTCCAATATGTACGCCTTCGGGTTTTTAATCGGGAAAAATTTATTATTACTTTTAAAAGTAAATCTTTGGAAGATAAAATTGAACAAAACATTGAATATGAGTTTGAATTAACCATAGAACAGTTTAAAAATATCTTGTCATTCTTAAATGAAAAAATGTTTGTGTTTTACTATAACATAAAAAAAAGCTGGGTTTTTCAAAAAGATGATGTAAAAATTGAGCTCTCTAAATTCAATGATATTACAGATCCTTACTTAGAGGTAGAAATCTCAGGCGAAAGTAAAGAAAAAATTACAACCCGTTTAAAACAATACCTGAATCTCTTTAGTGACTATGCTTTAAAAGAAGAAATCAGGAATTATGTGGAAATTTCAAGAAAAGAAAACCGAAACCAGTTGAGAAATGCCCGGATTTCTAAATATTCTAAAGACGCAATAAAAGAGCTGAATATTATATTATCTGAAATTACCCCAGATTAATTTATTTTATCGTCAAATTTTTTATTCCGTTTTCTTCAAACTCTTTTGCATATTTAGTTAAATAGGGCAGTCTTTTTTCATTTAAATCATTAATACTCATTTCTTTAATTGCTGCTTCTCCATGGTCTTCAACCATATCGCGCCAGGCCAATTTTTCAATTATTTCATCCCAAAAATTTTCATTATCATAGTCATCAATAAATTCCTGGATGCTTTCTTCCATTTCAGCAGAAGGGAAATATTCATTAAATTCCTGGTCTTTTTCGACTAATTTTTGTAAATTAAATTTATCTGTGAATGAGTAGATATATTGAGCGAGTTGAAAAAATTCTTGATTTGGCTGATCTTGATAACTATTCACCATCCATTCACCTAAATAGATCATTTTTAACAATGATTTATATTGTTCTTCCGAAAATTTAATTTCCATATGTTCTCCCTTTTTAAAACTTATTAGGCAAAATGTCGAGTTTTACATAAATAAGAATTTCAGAGTTTAAGGAGTATTGCGCCATTAAAAACAAAAATTTATGAAAAATCGCCATTTGACTTATTAACTATCTTAGTATAAAGATTTTTTTTTGTCCAATTTTAAAAAAATTATTTAAGGATTACTTTGCGAATTGACTATTTGATGAATCTATATTATAATTTCTAACAGTTGTAATCAGTTCAAATTTATAATTGTAATGAATTCTAAAATAGCCTTAGTATAATAAAAATCAATCACCTAAAAGTATGTAAGCATTTTATTAAAAGGATTAAAAATGTTTCAAAAACAGTTAATGATGAGAAAAGTGATTTATTCACTGATCCCAATTTATATATTTGCCCTATGGCTGTATGGGATCAGGCTCTTATTCTTATCTGCACTTGTTTTTCCAGCTGCTATATTTATTGAATACATCATGGAAAAACGCAATAAGAAACCAGTCAGTGAAGCAGTTTTAGTAACTGCCATGCTCTTTGTTTTATCTTTACCCCCCAAAACTCCCTGGTGGATAGCCTTAGTTGGAATTTCATTTGGTGTATTATTTGCAAAAGAAGTATTTGGTGGTTTTGGTAGAAATCCATTTAATCCAGCTATTTGTGGACGGCTTTTTATATACCTGACATTTCCTAATGAAATGACTTTGAATTGGCAAAATTTTGGCAATTTTGGCTCAAATTTTGATGCTGTAACGTCAGCTACTCCTTTAGGACTCTTACAACAAGGAGAAAGCATCAACTTATTGAACCATTTGCTAGGATTTCGAATAGGATCCATGGGAGAAGGGCTCGTTCTATTAATCATAGCAGCAGGAATTTATTTAATTTGGACCAAAACAGCTAGCTATGAGATCATAGTATCTACTATTGGCAGTGCATTTCTTTTGCATCTGATTTTTCAATATACAGGTGTACCCAATGCTTTACCTGCTATTCCTGCCATGCTTTCCGGAAGCCTTCTTTTTGTAGCAGTATTTATGGCAACAGATCCCATATCTGCACCTAAAAAAAATCAATCCAAATGGATTTATGGTATTTTAATTGGGTGCTCCATAGTTATCATCCGAACATTTTCCCTGTTTCCTGAAGGAACCAGTTTTGCAGTTTTGTTAGGTAATACCTTTGCACTTCTCTTTGATGAAATTTTTACGAAGAAGGTAAAAAAATGAATTTTTTAGAAAATCGTTTTTATACAATAATTTTTACTTTTATTTATGCATTTGTCTTTATTTTGATTCTCTCCGGAGTCAATTTACTCACCAAAGAAAGAATCAGAAGCAATGAAGAATTAATCGAAAAAAAAGCCATCCTGTTAGCCTTAGGAATTCCATTTGAGAATGACGAGGAAGTATTTTCTCTTTATCAATCCAGGATACAGGAATTGAAGGAAGGTGAACTTTATTCTGTAACAAATCCTGAGGGAGTCGTTTATGCACTAAAATTTAATGGTAAAGGTCTCTGGGGAACCATCACAGGAATCATTGCAGTAAACGCAGATCTTTCCCGCTTCATCGGCCTTTCCATTATTTCCCACAGTGAAACCCCTGGATTAGGCGGAAGAATTGAAGAGGACTGGTTTACCAAACAATTTCAGAATGAAAAAATCAACAATTTAGAAGTTGTTTTTGCTAAAAATACCGGAACCCAGGGTAATTATCTTCCTGAGGATGGCATAGTTGATGCAATCACCGGTGCTTCTCGAACTTCTGAATTATTAAATTCTATTATAAACAAATATTTACAAATTTTGAAATCCAGTATTGGAGAATAATGACATGAACAAAACAATGTCAATCTTTAAAGAAAATATCTGGGACAATAACCCGGTCATCATCCAAATCCTGGGCATTTGTTCCACATTGGCAGTAACTAATAATTTTAGAAATACTTTTATTATGACTATTTCATTGGTTTTTGTTACCGGCTTTTCAAACCTGACTATTTCATTATCTAAAGGTTTCATTCCTCGTAAAGTTCGGATGATCATCCAGACACTGGTGATTGCTTCTTATGTAATTATAGTCGACCTGGTTTTAAAAGCTTATCTGTCTGATGTAAGTAAAGCATTAGGGCCCTATGTTGGTTTAATTATAACAAACTGTATTATCATGGGACGAGCTGAAGCTTTTGCTCAATCCAATCCCCCCTTTTTATCTTTATGGGATGGAATTGTTTCTGGTTTGGGTTACATGTTTGTCCTCCTGCCTATAGCTTTTGTCAGAGAATTATTAGGTTTTGGTAGTTTTATGGGAATCCCCATTATGCCGGAAGGATTTACTACCTGGACAATTATGATAATGGCCCCAAGTGGTTTTTTTATGTTAGCAGTTTACATCTGGATTGTGAAAAGTATCCGCTTAAGTAAGGAGACAGCTAAATGAGTACACCTGAAATCAGCCCCATTATATTAATCTTTGCTTCTATCTTTACCAGTAATATTATTTTAGCAAATTTCCTGGGCTTATGTTCATTTATCTCCATATCCAAAGATATCAAATCATCCAATGGGCTGGGCATGGCTGTTGTCTTTGTGTCTACCATCTCTTCAGCTATTAATCATGTTATTTATCATCAAGTTATACTTCGCTATGAACTGGGTTATTTAAGATTCATCATATTTATCATAGTGATTGCTTCAGTGGTTCAAATATTAGAAATGATCATTGATCGGATTTCCCAATCTTTATATATTGCTTTAGGAATTTTCCTACCCTTAATCACTGTCAGTTTTGCAATTTTAGGAGTTGTATTATTTATGCAAATCAGAAATTACAGCTTTCCGCAAGCTCTGGTTTATGGTTTTGGTTCTGGTGTAGGCTGGTGGATAGCTATTATGGCTTTAGCAGCCATTCGTAAAAAAGTTGAAAACGCACCTGTCCCGGCTGGCCTAAAAGGGCCAGGTATTACTCTCATAATAATTGGGATTATGGCTATGGCATTTATTGGCTTCTCAGGAATGCTGCAAGTTCAATAATAAATTAAAGATGTTAGTGCTTTAAGTATACAAAAATTTAATGTTATGACAGGAGAATGATTTGATTCTGCAAATATTAAAAGAGCCCTTTATCGTTGCCCTTATTGGCGCTGCTTTAGCTACCTTGATTTCATTAATTGATATGGTAGTCAATAATTATGGTGAAGTTACACTGGATATCAATCAAGGAACAAAACAATTTAAAGTAAAAGGGGGTAATCCTCTCTTACACACCCTTTCCGGTCAGAAAATTTTTATTCCATCTGCCTGTGGTGGCCGTGGAACTTGTGGTGCTTGTAAGGTACAAGTCACCAGTGATATTGGTCCTATTTTTCCAACAGAAAAGCCTCTTTTAACAGTAGAAGAACAAAAAACCAATACCCGTCTTTCCTGTCAGATAAAATTAAAAAGTGATGTTAATATTGAAATTCCAGAAGAGCTCTTTAATGTAAAACAATTTGAAACAGAAATCGAATCCATTAAAAATGTGACCCATGACATTAAAGAAATCCGCTTTAAATTATTGTCTCCTGATACAGTGACATTTAAAGCCGGACAATATGTTCAGTTTGAAGCTCCACCCTATGAAAAAGTAAAAGAAACCACCCAAAGGGCTTATTCAATTTCATCTGTTCCCTCTGATCAGAACCGATTAGAATTACTAATCCGCTTGGTACCAGGCGGGATAGTAACTACTTATGTTTTTAATCAGCTACAACAAAATGCAAAGATAAATTTAACTGGTCCATTTGGTGACTTCTTTATGAGAGATACTGAGGCAGACATGATTTGTGTGGCAGGTGGTTCCGGTATGGCTCCCTTAAAGTCAATTATTTATGACATGTTTGAAAAGGGAATGACGGACCGTCATGTTTGGTATTTTTTTGGTGCTCGTAGTAAAAAAGATTTATTTTATACAGAAGAATTAAAAGAATTAGAATCCAAATGGCCAAATTTTCATTATATTCCCGCACTCTCCGAACCTGCGCCAGAAGATAACTGGGAAGGAGCAACCGGATTAATCACAAATGTTTTGGATGATTACTTAAAAAACAAAGTAGCACCAGATCATACCAGAGAAGGTTACCTCTGTGGTAGCCCAGGAATGATTGCCGCATGTGTGGATGTAATGACAAACAATAAAATCCCTGAAGAAAAAATCTATTATGATAAATTTGCATAAATAAATGAGGTGGAAATATGAAAATGTCTCCCTTTTTTAAAAAAGCTATGGAAAATATGAAACCCGGAACCATTACAAAGACTGGTTTTTTAGGAGATGATAAACGGCCACTGATTGATATCATTGAAGAAGATGAAGAACTGTTAGAAAAATTAAAATTAAATATCCCGCAGCTCACCGAGAGAATGAAATATTTCTTAGAGGAAGGTGAAAAGGGGTTGGGCGAACCAATAACTGTGGATAATAAATACTTAGTTCAGGTTTACGAAGCACGTGGAAAGTTGCCTTCCCCTTTTGAAGATGACGGATTATTTCGTAAAATTAATGTGACAGTTGAAAACCTGGAACTTAAAAAAACTATTATCTATAGCGAACTATCCCTACATCTTATCGAAAAGTTCCATTTTTTTCAGGGTAAGGGCTCGACCTATCGCTTAGATCCAAAATTATTAAAAGAAGTACTGGAGATTTAACTCAGCACTCAATTTTTAAAGCGATCTACTCCTTCTTTCATTTTCTCCCACTCTAAGCATCTTCATTCAACCTTCTTAAGACTTTTTATTACTTCCTGAGATACCAATAATGGCCTTTCCAGTTCAGATTGAATATCGATTTTGGCTGACTTAACAAATGCCATCAATTGCTTGTTTCTCAGATCCTTAACTAATAAGTTTCCCGCTGTTACAAAATTAAGAACTCCCAAAACCAGGATAATGAGCAAAAAGAATAACCCCATTACCAGAAAAATTTTCCGCCCTAACCTGCTAATCTTCATATTGACTCCTAGTACTATTTCTTCAGTATCAAATCAATAGCCCCCTCTTGATTTGACTTCCTGATCAATTAACTGATCAATCGGAACCTGCAGATTTTCAATTAATCTAGAATTGACATTTTGTTTCATTAAACGGAGGGCAGTACCATTATAACTATAACTCCGATTATTATCAAAAAACAGGATATTTTCATTATCCAACCATTCAGGGTAGGCCATAACTTCTGCCGATCCTGTGTTCACTTCTAGTTTAAAGCTATTTCTAAGAACTTTTATTCTTTTATTATTAATTTTTATAACTGCTAAACTGTTGGTATCATCATCATTCTGGAGAGTGACTAAAAGGTTCTTTTTATCTGGTGACAAACGGACAAAGATGGCTTTATCAGGAGAATATCTTTCCAGACTCTTTTTATTTAATGTATATAGATAGATCTGGGTAGACTGAAAATCTTCTGAAAATCCTACATCTCCAACTTCAAAAGCTGTAAAGAAAATATAATTAGAATGACAATCCAGGTTTCCTGATTTTTCAATGACTACAGGATTTAATATTTCTGTTTTCCCTTGATCCTGATGATAAAATGATAAATCAGCCTTGAACATTTCCTGATTATCTGGATTTTTTTCTTTTATCGACATAAAAGCAAAACGGTTATTATCCAACCAACGGTGGATATCAGAAGTATCTTTGACAACGATCTTTTCAGATTTCTCAGCAATAGAGTACAATCCAATGTCAGCTACGTTTAAGTCTGTATTTCCTCCAGCTTGCGCATAAGAGAGAAATTTTCCATCAGGGCTCCACTCTAACTGGGTAACGACTTTATCTGTTGAAAATAATTTAACCAGGTTTGTACTGTTCCGATTAATCAGATAGATCTCCGTACTAAAGGCTTCAGCTGTGGCTTTCATGGTAAAAGCTATCTTTTTTTCATCTGGTGACCACCGCACAATGATGGGTACTTGTTCAGTATCATATTGCCAGTCCAAGGTAGTTAATTTATTACTTTTCGTATTAAAAAAGAACACCCCCTCTTTACGTGCAAAAGCAATTTCTCCATGAGAATTCACACTAACAGATATAGGTTCACAACTAAAAATTAAAACAACCAGAATGACCAAGATGATATTACGGATTACTTTTTTCATGAATAGCCCCTTTTACAATATGCTGATTTTGGATTACTACAAATAAAGTATAACTGAAAAATCCCCAAAGAGGCTAAAAATGATTATTTTTTTATGAATTTTTCGCCAATCTTTTGATAAGCTTCACGAAAAGGCATTCCCTGATTAACTAATTGGTAGGCTTCTTCTGTAGCAAAAAGCTCCTCTGTCATAGCCTGTTGACAAATGTCTTTATTAAAATGGATTTTTTTAAGAATTTCAGTAATCAATAATAAACTTTCCAGAGTTACATCAAAAGCATTAAAAACCGGCTCTTTGGTTAACTGCACATCCCGGTTATAACCCGACATCAAATTGGCAACTATATTCAGCATTTTCTGTTGTTCAGCCTGGACCAGATGAAATTTTGCTCGCATGAGTTCCAGGACATCAGGATTTTTTTTCTGAGGCATAATTGAACTACCAGTACAGAACTCAATCGGTAATTCTAAATAATTAAATTCTTTCATGGAAAATAAAATCAAATCACTGGCTAATCGATTGAGATCAAACATAATTTGAGTAAGAAGATGTAAAATTGTTGATTCAAATTTTCCCCTGCTCATCTGACAGTAAAGTGAATTATCCATTACTTTGGAAAAGCCCATTTTATCAGCCGTATACTGGCGTTCGACTGGAAAAACCGGAACTCCAAATCCTGCAGCAGATCCCAAAGGGGATTGATCAATCAGTTTTTCTACAGAATGAGTAAACATCTGTAAATCATTTGCTGAAGCTAAGAAACACCCTAGCCACATTTCCACACTTGCTGGCATGGCTTTTTGCATATGAGTATAACCTGGTAAAGGGATTTCGCCATGTTGTTCAATAACAGTGGTAAGGGCATCCTGATATTTTTTTAAAAACTCTTTTACCTGACCTAGGTGTTCTTTTTCATAAAGCCTTAGTGCTGTTAAAATCTGATCATTTCGGGAGCGAGCCGTATGAATTTTTTTTCCTGTTTCACCTAATTTATCTGTTAAAAATTTCTCAATAGCAGTATGACAATCTTCATCTTCCTGACTAATAGGAAATTTATCTTCATTATTCAGGGTGATTATTTCATTTAACCCTTGAATTAATTGATCCTTCTCTCTTTTACTGAGTAATCCGATTTTATATAACATCTCTGCATGAGCCTGTGATGCTTGACAATCATAGATAACCAGCCTTTTATCCAGCAGATGATCATTACCAACCGTATACTGTTCTACTAATTTATCCACTTGATAACCTTTACTCCATAATTTCATGTTCTAACTCCCTGTTTATTATTATTCATTTCACTTCCCTGTTCTTCAAATGAAGCCGGTAGCTGATCAATCAAATTAACCAATTCTAAAATTTTTTCATCAGGAATGTTAATCCAGAAAACATGCCAGTTTTTCCTTTTTATCATTCCCTGACACTGATTCAGATAAAAAGTATTGATCGGATTAGTAGACTTTGCTCGCCAGATCAATGAATCATATTTATTCCTTAACTGGTTCCAAATAGCTTTTCCCAATCCAGTTCCACTTCGGAAAGGTGCCACTGCAAATTTACAAAGATAATGATATTCTTGTAATTTTTTGATAATTGCAACAGCTTCAAAATTTTTCTGAAAAAAAACTTCTTCAATATCGGCTTTAAAATATGAAGATATTAGTTTCTTATGAAAAGAATTTTCCAATAATCCGGATAATTTTATTTTTAATTGGTCATCTAATTTTAATGCAGATTGTATTTGATAATTCTTTATATATGTTCCGCTACCTTTTATAGTAAAAATCTCTTTAAGAATATCTACTGCTGAGGAGATGACGACTTCTGTTTCATTATTGGCATTTAAAAACTCTTTGATTTGCTTTAGTAAAATTTGATCTTCTTCTGGTAAAAAGGCAATGTTTGTATTACCCGACAAATTAAGAAAGGAAAGCACATCACCTTGCGGCGAAAGGATTCCGCCCGGGTCATTCAAAAATATCAATTTTTTCATTTTTAATGTCTGTACTAAGGATTTTGCTAAAACATCTGCTGAAAAATAAAAAAAATTATCTTTTTCATCCTGACAAAGGGACACTAAAATAGGACAAGAATTACAGGAAAGAATTTGTTCAATTTCTTTCAGATAATCCTCATGGAAATCAATAATATTTTTCTCTTTAGCTTGATTTCTGAGTTCTACCTCAGAGAGAAAGGCCGACCTCCCCCCTTGTTTCTGAATTTCATTTTGTAAAATTCTAGCTTGTTTCGATAATTGTCTCGCTAACTGGTGGTATTGTTCTGCTTCAATTGCTGTCAAAAGCTGATCTGAATTTAATTGTTCGATAGAAGGTGTTTTTATCTCAAAAACTAAAATAGGAAAGAGTTCCATTTTTTGAAAAAACGCAATATCTTCTGCAAAAGTTGTGAGATGATGATGCAAAGTTTCGCCATTAAACTTAATAACAGCAAAACGATTACGGGGTAGATCATGATAATGCTTCAAGAAAAGATCAAATTCCTTTTTTTTACCGGTTTTTTCCAGGTAATTTAATATGGTATTTCTCATAAATTACCCTTGATCAGGTTCTGAAAAAAAACTTGCATTTTTTCTATTTCTTGTTTTTCTACAAATTCATTTTCACTATGAGCCTGGGCAATATTTCCAGCACCAACTACCCTGGTGGATATTCCTGCCTGTTGAAAGAGAGCTGCTTCTGTCCAAAAAGAAACCTCTTTACCTGTGATTTGTGAATTGTAAAATGGAGGTAGAATGGTTTTTGCTTTGATCATTATCTTATCAGACAAAACAGATTTCAGCATGTCCTTAATGACACTTTCTGTTTTATCGGTTCTGATACTAATAAATAAAGTACAGTGATCCGGTATGATGTTACCCTTTGTACCTCCCTGGATTTTAGCAACATTAAAACCTTTTTTTATCAAAAGAGGAATATACTCAGCCATCCTGGCAATAGCATTTTGATGATATTGTTCGATCTGAGAAGAGTGGCCTCCTGCTGTAGTGAGTCTTAACTCATAAGAATAATAGCCTTGATGTTGATTAACAATCTCGCCATTGGTTGGCTCACAAACATATGCTTCCTCAATTCCTTGACTTAATGGAGTAGTCAGGAAAAAAGTCACTCCAGATTCAATGGAACCAGACTCTTCCTCTACACTAAATAGTAATAAGGTATTTTGAGGTGGTAATTGAGCAATGGTTGTCAGTAAAGCATAAATATTGCCTTTAGTATCCGTGGTTCCTAATCCGTAAAATCTATCATTCTCCTGGCTGAGTAAATGAGGATCTTTTTCCCAGGAACCAGCAGGAGGAACAGTATCAGTATGACAATTGATTAAAGTTCGGGGTGTACCAAAAACAGCAATAATGTTCTCCTTCTGTTCAGAAATTTTCTGACAGATAATTTTGGCTGTAGTATGTGAAGCGAGAAAATCGATAATCACTTGATTAATTGCTGAATAGTTGCCTTGATAACTATTCACCAGCAAGTCTGCTAGTAATTTCATTTTGAACCTGCTATTTGTTGCTGTAAACTGTAAAGTTTTATAAAACCATTTGCTTCCTCTGCATTCCAGCTTCCAATCTGTGCATAAGTGGCAATTTTTTCATTTATCAACGAATCTGGTGAGTGAACTTCTACTACTTGAAAGGAATTGGGTTCCATTTTTATTTTTACCTGACCATTCACTCTCAGCTGAGCATGATCAGTAAAACTTTCCAAATCTCTCACCAATGGTTCATAATACAAACCTGAATATACTAAGTCTGTCCATTGGTTTTTAATCTGTTCATTAAAAGTAAGTTGCTTTTTTGATAAAGTATATTGTTCTAACTTACGATGGGCTTCAATTAAAGCAAATAATCCTGGTGCTTCAAAAAGGATGCGCCCCTTAATTCCAATAATACAATCTCCTGTATAAATACGATATCCATATCCAAATGATCCGACTAACTGGTCCAACTTTTGCAAAATTTCCAAACCATCCATTTGTTTACCATTAAGAGCAACTGGTAATCCTTTTGCAAAATCCAGTGTGAAATATTCTTTGCTATCAATGGATAAGCCTGGTTTTTTCTTAGTTAATTGATAGATATCATCTGCTGGCTCTAAGTCTTGATCAATCTCACTTCCAGAAAGGGTGGTTCCAAAAACATTCTGATTGATGGAATACTTTTTAATACGGGTATCTACATCTATCCCTTTTTGAGTCAAAAATTCAATTTCTTCTTCCCTGGTAATATTTAAAGTTTTGATAGGAGTTAAAATTTTAATTTGTGGATTTAAAGTTAGCAAACTAGCATCAAAACGAACCTGATCATTGCCATTACTGGTACTGCCATGGGCTACATATGGTGTGCTTTCTCTTTCAGCAATTTTAACCAATTCTTCAGCAATTATATAGCGATCAGCACACATTACAGGGTAATCATTTTCATAAAGGCCATTCAGTTTGATCACGAATTGTATGATTTGATCATAAATTTGCTTCTGTGCTTCAATAGTATAGTGATTGATACTTCCTAAGTGTTTTGATTTTTCTTCAATAGCTTTTAGTTCTTCTTCAGAAAATCCACCAGTATTGATAGTAGCGGTAACCACATCATACCCCTGTTCTTTTAAGTGAATCACACAAAAAGTGGTATCTAATCCCCCGGAAAAAGCCAGGATGACTTTTTGTTTCATAACTAACTCCTTTATTTCATCAATGCTTTTAATACTGCTTTTTGCACATGTAAACGATTTTCAGCTTCGTCATAAATCAAAGATTGAGCAGAATCCAGTACACCGTCAGTAACCAGCATATTGCGACGTAATGGCAAACAATGGCTGAAATAGGCATTATTGGTCAGCTTCATCTTTTGTTCATCTACAATCCAGTGTTTGTTTTGGTGATGAATATCTGGTTGAAAATTACCATACTGCTCTAATGATCCCCAACTTTTCGCATAAACAAAATCAGCATCCGTAAAAGCATCTTCCATATCATGGCTTTGAGTAAATGAACCTCCTGTTTGCTTACAGTTTAGTTTCATTTGCTCAATATATCCTTTATCCAAATCATATCCCAATGGATTGGCAATCACTAGATCCATACCAAAAATTGAAGAAATCATACCAGCAGAATTAGCAACAGCAGTATTTAAAGGTTTAGGATGATATGCCCAGGTTAAAACCATTTTCTTTTTCTTGGGACTACCTAATTTCTCCTTAATTAACTGCATCATTGCTAAAGCTTGACAGGGATGACTGATCGTTTCCATATTGATGACTGGTTTATCTGACCATTTCACCATATTAGCTAAAATTAAATCTTTTTTTTCTTCCTGCCAGTTTTTAAATTGAGGAAAACAACGTAACGCCAGGGCATCACCATAACGATTTAAAACTTTTACAGCATCTTTTAAATGCTCTTCTGCTTCACCATCCATAACTGCACCCTCTTCAATTTCAATTCCCCAGGATGATTTCCCAGGTTCAATATTGACACAATGGCCACCTAATTGAGTAATAGCCAGGTCAAAACTGGTTTTTGTCCTGGTAGAAGGATTAAAAAACATGGTGATTAAGGACTTGTTTTTTAAAATTTCAGAATAGGGTGCATTCTTAAATGCAGCAGCACTTTCCAGAATTTGGTTTAATTCTTCTTGAGAATGATTCTCTATAGCTACAAAATTTTCCATAATTTTCTCCTTAGAATAACTTTGCTAATGTCAAAGATTTTTATTTTATAAAACTTTTGCTATCACCTAACCTATCTAATGTATTTTTTTTAAAATGGACTATTTAAAGGCAAACCTGTAGTTTCAGGAAGACCTAAGCGAATATTCATACATTGCACAGCCTGACCTGCTGCTCCTTTCATCAAATTATCAATAACTGAAAAAAGGATTAAATGTGCTCCATCCAGGTGAAAACTCATATCACAACGATTGGTTCCCCACACATCTTTAGCTTGAGGAATCTGCTGAAGTATTCGAATACACTTTTTTTTGTCATATGCTGATTCCATAGCTTTTTTTATATCTTCCTGTTTTTTCCCAGATTTTAATTTTGTGGCTGTTGTAACAAAAATCCCCCTTCTCAAAGGAATAAGATGGGGTGTAAAAGAGATTGAATTGACGAATCCCTTTTCTTCTAATTTTTCTTCTATCTCATATGCGTGTCGATGGGACATTCCAGGCAGATAAGCAGTCATGTTTTCTTGTCGTTCACAAAAAAGCAGGTGGTTTTGTGCTTTTTTTCCTGCGCCTGTGATTCCTGAAAGTGCATTGATAATGATATCACCTTCAATTAACTGATTTTTTACTAAAGGCAAGAGAGGAAGTAAAGTTGCTGTTGGATAGCATCCTGGAACTGCAATTAGATTAGTTTTATACAAATCCTCAGTAAACCATTCACATAAGCCATAAACAGCCCGTTTTTGCTGCTCCGGGAATAAAGGCGCACTGCCATATGCTTTATTAAATTTTGCTTCATCATTCATTCGAAAATCTGCAGATAAGTCCAGCACAATGCTTTTTTGATAAAAAGGCTGCAACACTTCAGCAGATTTTAAATGAGGTAGTGCTGAAAACACAATATCTGATTTCAGCTCTACTGCTTTCTCCATACTGATAATATGTTTATCAGACTTTTGCATCTTTTTAGTAATCAATTCTGGCTCTAGAGCAGGAAATTCATCTAATACAAACTTCCCGTTTTGAGAAGATGAAACAGCTAATACCTCCTCAACTTCAGGATGTTGAAGCAATAATTTTAAAAGTTGAGTTCCTGCATAACCAGTCACTCCTAATATTGTTACAATCATTTTGATTCCCTTATTTGATTCATCTTAAGATTGAGCATTTCTTTAATAGTTAAAGGAGAAACATTTTCTCTTAAAACAAGTAAGATAGTATCATCTCCGGCAATAGTACCCAAGATTTCATAGACAGCAAAACTATCAATAATAGAAGCAATACTTCCCGCAAATCCAGGATATGTCTTAATCACTCCCAGATTACCTGAAAATTCCAGTGATAAATAATCTAGCTGAGAAAGTAGAGGTTGTGGTGGTGGGGTTTCACTCTCTTGATTATTGGGAAGGATATAATAACGATTTCCATCTTCATCAGATTTACGTCCAATTTTTAAAAATTTTAAATCACGGGAGAGTGTAGCTTGAGTAATATGAAACCCTTCATTTACCAACAATATCAGCAACTCTTCCTGACTGTGAATTCTTTGACCCGTTATAAGGCGATTAATTGCAGATAATCTTTTTGTTTTGTCTTCCATGATATATCTCTCAATCAATTTATGGTATATTTATACATCATAACTGTATAAATATACCATATTTTTTATAATGTCAAGAAATTTCATAAATTTTTTTATAAAAGATAGGAATCAATTTATAATCTGGTGCCTTAGAAATAAAGATCAGTACAATATAAGCTAAATAATATTTCTAAAGATTACAATCCACAAAGTTTTTTAAAAATATAATCATAACCCATAGACTTTATTTTGGTTTTTCATTATAATTGGTTCAAGATGCATAAATTTTTTGATAATAAATTTAACAAACTCATTGTCAATCTATCTCCTGGAGAATATCATGTCACAGAAGATGACATAATCGTTCAAACCCTGTTAGGATCTTGTGTATCGGTTTGTCTGTATTCAGATTATCAGGATCTGGTTGGAATGAATCATTTTATGCTTCCGGAAACAACAGATCCAGAAAAAATGGGTCAATCAACTTCAGGACGTTATGGCATGTTTGCTATGGAAGTATTGATCAATACTTTTATAAAAAAGGGGATTAATAAAAATCATTTAAAAGCCAAAGTATTTGGCGGAGGAAATGTTATTGATCGATTAAGGCATGACGATGGAGTAGCCAGCAATAACATCAAGTTCATCATCAATTTCCTGGAAGATGAAAAAATCCCAATGATTTCCAGTCATCTTGGCGGAAGCAAAGCACGTAAAATTCTCTTCTTTTCCAGATCACGAAAAGTATTGTTAAAAGAAATCAGCTCAACAGAAAGAGAAAAAACACTGGCCGCAGAAGAAAAATACCACGACAAACTGGAAAGCAATACCAAAAAATCCAATGTTATCTTTTTTGATTAAGCCTATTCTTTTACTTTTAACCTGCCAATTTACTAACAACTGCTAATAAGTCATCTTGCTGAAAAGGTTTTATAATCCAGGCATTTGCTTTTAATGCCTTTGCTTGCTCAATCTTATCTTTGTCAGACTCTGTTGTTAGAACTAATACAGGTATTTCACGATTCATTTTTCGTAGGTTTTCTAAGAATTCCAATCCATTCATCTCTGGCATATTTATATCGGTTATGATTAAATGATAATCATTTTTTTCTTGATAACGTTCTAATCCTTGAGCTCCATTTTCCGCTTCATCTACCTCATGGTCTGCTTCAGTAAGGATAAAAGAAAGACTGGCGCGTAAAGTTGCTGAATCATCAATGATGAGAATATGTGCCATAGGGACTCCTTTAAAACATTTTTTCTCTTCTTTTTTTATTATGTGACTAATTTTAGAAAAAAGCAAGATTTTTTCTGTAATCAATAATAAATATTTCTAAC
>JAKSBL010000049.1 GCA_022361115.1 Spirochaetota bacterium
AAAAAGGGGAAGCAGATCGACCGGAAATGGTACAAGATCATCTAAGAGATGTTGATTTAGTCCTGACAACACGAGAATTTGCCAGATTACTGAAAAAAGAAGGTATCTGGTTGCCTGATTTAGAGAATAGTACTTATGATAATCAATGGATGGGTGAATTTTCCGGAGCTGCTGAAATATTCGGAACAACCGGCGGAGTGATGGAAGCAGCCTTAAGAACGGTTTATTTTGTTTTAAAAGGGGAAGAACTGCCTGGTATTGAATATAAAGCAGTTAGAGGCTTGGAGAATCTCCGTGAGGCAGTTGTTGATTTAGGTGAACAGGGCGGCAAACTAAAAGTGGCTATTGCTCATGGATTAAAGGCAGCTCGAACTATAATTGAAAAAATAAAAAATGGGGAAGAAGCGTATCATTTTATTGAAGTCATGGGGTGTCCAGGTGGTTGTATGAGTGGAGGAGGTCAGCCGCGGAATAAAAAACAATATCAGGAAAACTGGGTAACCCGTCAGGATACTATTTATTCTATTGATCACAATATGAAAATTAGACAATCTCATAATAATCCTTTAATAAAAAAAATATATGATGAGTATTTAGAAAAACCAAATTCTCATAAAGCTCACCACCTGTTACACACACACTATACCGAAAAGAAAAGAATGGTAAAACATACTATGAAGGAAATTTGGGAAGATATTCAAAAAAATAGTTATTTTAGGCATATAAAAAAATAGAGATAAACCTACCAGTTTTTTGGTAGGTTTTTTAAATTTTCCCTCTAATTCAATGAAAATGCCCAATTTATCCATTAAACGGAAAAATCAAGAGATATATAAAGGATTTTATTTGTTTTTCCATTACAAATATTCCAGCTTTGTTGTTAAAAATTAAATTATATTTAATATTTTTAAGTATTATTAAATATTTTTTTAAAAAGTCATTGACATGGAAAAATAATTGTAATATTATCAGTTCAACAGGAGAAATATTTAGTTTTATGAAGCAAAATAAACAAAACAATACAATATCTTTATTATCAGTCATTCTACTAGTCGTATTACTAATCTCATCACAGGGTGGTTAATAAACAGAATAAGGTAGAATGGAAAAGCCATCCAGTATTTTAGAAAAAATGCAGGATGGCTTTTTTTTATCCAGCATTGAAAAATTACTGGGTGTTGTTGTTAATAAAGATGAGAAAAGGAGTTCCAATGAGCAAAATATCAGGTGCACATATTATTGTTGAATCATTAAAAAAGGAAGGAGTTGAAGTAATATTTGGATATCCTGGTGGAGCAGTCATACCCATTTTTGACGTTCTTTATTCAACTCCAGAAATCAATTTGATTTTAACACGTCATGAACAAGCAGCAGTACATGCTGCAGATGGATATGCCCGTTCTACAGGAAAGGCCGGAGTAGCCATTGTAACCAGTGGACCAGGTGCAACCAATACAGTTACTGGATTAGCAACTGCTAATTTTGATTCTGTTCCTGTTGTTTGTATAGCAGGACAAGTCCCAACTTCCATGATTGGTATTGATGCTTTTCAGGAAGCAGATACAACCGGTTTAACTAATCCAGTAACAAAGCATAACTATCTGGTTCATGATGTAAATGAATTAGCAATGACAATGAAAAATTCTTTTTATATTGCAAAATCTGGTAGGCCGGGTCCAGTAGTGATTGATATACCTAAAAATGTCACTTTGGAAAAAACAGAATTTCATTATGATGAAAAAATCAACATTAGAGGATACAAACCCCATTTAGATGGGCACCAAAATCAATTAAAAAAAGCAATCCAGCTAATTGAACATGCCAAAAAACCTTTAATCATTGTTGGTGGTGGTTCAATAATTAGTAATGCCTGTGAAGAAGTACGGGAAATTATCAATAAATGTGATATCCCGGTTACCGCAACTTTAAATGGATTGGGTTGTGTAGAATATGATAGCCCATATTTTTTAGGAATGCATGGAATGCATGGTACCATAGCTGCGAATAAAGCTATTCAAGAATGCGATTTACTCATTGCCCTGGGATCTCGTTTTGATGATAGAGCAACCGGAAAGCTGGCTACCTTTGCTCCCAAAGCAAAAATTATTCATATTGATATTGATACAGCAAGTATCAGTAAAAATGTTACAGTTGATGTACCAGTTGTAGGGGATTTAAAACGTGTTATGAAACAAATGAGCCCTATGGTAAAAGAAAAAAAACATTCCGAATGGATGGAACGGATCAATGAATTAAAAGCAATGACTCATGAAATTCCCAAAAATCAATCCCGGATTACTTCATTTGAAGTATTTGAAGTCATAAATGATCTGATACCACAAGAAACAATTGTTGCAACAGATGTAGGACAACACCAGATGTGGACAGCTCTTTATTACAAATTTAAATTTCCTCGAACTTTATTAACTTCAGGAGGATTAGGTACCATGGGGTATGGTTTTCCAGCAGCTATTGGTGCCCAATTTGCCAATCCTGAAAAACCAGTTATTTGTATTACTGGTGATGGTTCTTTTCAAATGAATATACAGGAATTAGCTACAGCGGTTATTCATAAATTACCTATTATCATTTTAGTTATGAATAATGGCTACCTCGGCATGGTACGACAATGGCAAGAATTATTTAATGAAAGACGCTATTCGGCAACTTGTTTAATGTATTGTGAAAAAAATCCTCAGGAATGTCAGGGAAATGAAGATGATTGTCTCATTCTTATTCCTGATTTCATTAAAGTTGCCCAAGCCTACTGTGCGAAAGGAGTGAGAGTAAAAACATTGGATGAACTGAAAAAAGCAGTTACTGAAGCAATTCACTACACAGACGGTCCAATGATTATTGATATCATTACTGAAAGAACTGAAAATGTCTGGCCAATGGTTCCAGGAGGTGCCAGCCTGGATGAAATGCTAAAAGGAGGTAGGGTAATATGAAATATATTTTATCTTTAATTGTTGAAAATAAACACGGTGTTTTGGCAAAAGTATCGCAAGTAATTACTAGCAGAGGGTATAATATCGGTACCCTTACTGCTGGCCCCTGTGAAAACAAAGACACCTCTCGAATGATAATAACTTTTAATTGTGATGAAAAAATAATCGAACAAATCACAAAGCAAATTAGTAAATTAATTGATGTCATTAAAGTTAGTTTAATTGATCACAATGAGAAAGTAGAAAGAGAATTAGTTCTCCTGAGGGCAGCTCGTAAAAAAGATACAGAAGCATCTCTTTTTAGAGTGATAGAGATATTTGATGGTCGAATCGTCCATGTGACGCCAAAAAGTTTTGTAATCGAACTGACTGGACATGTAGAAAAAGTGGATGGATTTATTGAAAATATTCGACCTTATGGAATACAGGATCTACTCAGAACTGGACCCATTGCTTTAACTCGATTTGTCAATTAAAA
>JAKSBL010000733.1 GCA_022361115.1 Spirochaetota bacterium
AAGAGATCTTGACAGCAAATGGCAGAACTCCGGCACAAGGAGCTTTATGCTGGATATGGGGTAAAGATCATTTATCCGTACCCATTCCTGGTTTTAAAAATACCAAACAGATAACTGATAATGCAAAATCACTGGAGTTTGGCCCATTATCACAATCTCAAATGGATGAAATTGAACAAATACTGAATTTTGACTAAAGGATGAAATAATCTGAAAATAAAGAAGAAATGATATTTTAAAAAAACTAACAGATTCTAAAAGGAGAGAAACAACTATAATAAATGAAGAAATCATTTTTATGATGATTTGCATTGACGTGAATTAAAATTACATCTATCATTAAGATAGATTCTCATTTAAATTTAAAGCTTTATAGTAGTTTATATTTTACAGGAAATGTAAATTGAGAAAAAAGCTAAAAGTAATTGTTATCTTGATTTTTATTATGTGGACCGCTATTATTACAGTTTCAATTGGACAAGGGATTGTACGGCTTAAAAAAGAGACAAGAAAACTGGCTTACCAAAAAGCACAAGAAATTTTTAATAAAGATTATTCTTTTAGAAAATGGGTGACCCAGCATGGAGGTGTTTATGTACCTGCGACAGAAAAAACACCTCCCAGCCCCTATTTAAAAGGAATGGTTAAAGATCAAAATATTGAAACCCCCAATGGCAAAGAACTCACCTTGATAAATCCTGCTTATGCGGTGAGACAGTTGATGAAGAACTATGAGAATGAGTATGGAATTAAAGGAAAAATTACCAGCTTAAATTATCTTAATCCTCTCAATGCGCCTGCTCCCTGGGAAAAAGAGGTATTACAAAATTTTGAAAAAAATGCTAAAGAATTTGTTGAGTTCGTCAAGATAGATAATGAGGAATATATTCATTATGTAAAACCTCTTTATATTTCAACAGGCTGCTTAGCCTGTCATGCTTATCAAGGATATATGGTGGGGGATTTACGAGGGGGGATCTCTGTTTCTTTTTCATTGGCCAACTCTAAGGTAATAGAAAAAGAAAACTGGATGAAGCTTGTTTATAATCAGATTTTTATCTGGTTAATTGGATTGGCTTTAATCAGTTATGGATATTACAAGATCAGAAATGATATTTTATTAAAAGAAAAAGCAGATGAGGTGATAAAAACTAATCTACAGGAAAAGGAAATCTTAATCAAAGAGATTCATCACCGGGTGAAAAATAATCTGCAAATGATGTCCAGCTTGATAAAACTACAGCTTTTAGAAAATCATAATAATGAACTGATCCAAAAATCTGTCATGGAAAAAACTTTGAACCGTATCGAAACGATATCTGACATTCATGAAGCACTGTATCAACACTCGGACTTAAAAGAGATAGATTTTGGTAAACATGTTGAACATATCTTAACAAATCTCCTTAATATTTATTCAGAACAAAAAAAGAAGATTACGGCCTCCATCCAATGCAAAGATATTTTTTTTAATATTAATATTGCAGTGCCTCTGGGGCTTTTAGTCAATGAGATTTTGACCAACACATTAAAACATGCTTTTCCCAATAATCGGTCAGGTGAAATAAAAATAGTTTTGGAAAAAACAGAAGCAACGGTATATCAATTAATAATAGAAGACAATGGCATTGGGATTAGTAATCTGGAAGACTTAGAAAATGCAGCCACCCTTGGATTTAGTTTAATTAATTCTTTGGCAAAGCAGTTAAATAGTAAAATTAAGCTTTATACTAAACAAGGGACTAAATATACTATACAATTTGAGCTTTAAAAAGGAGTAAAACTTGGGTAAGCAAAAAGTTTTAATTGTAGAAGATGAAGTCATTAATGCCTTAGTACTAAAAAGACTAATTGAGTATGGCTGGGATGTCCAGTGTGAAAATGTGAGAACTGGTGAAGAATTTATTGAAAAAGCTTTAAAAAGTAATTATAATTTATTTATTGTTGATATTATGCTGGCTGGTAAAATAGACGGAATAGATGCGGTGAAAATAATCCAGAAAGAAAGATCTGATGCTCATGTCATTTATATTACTGCCTCAACAGATGAAAATACTTATACCAGGGACCTGACCACCAAATTAATTCAGTATATTAAAAAACCCTTTAATGACCAGGAATTGATTAATGCTGTTAAGCGAGTTCTTTAAGCTGGTTTTCAAAATAGGCATTTTTCTCTCTTACAGATAATTATTTTTTTTGCAAGAGAGATCACGGATGTACACGAAAAGGATTTTGATGTGGGCAGTTTTGTGAGATATGATACTTTACTTTTTTGACCTGCTTCGGCAAACAGAAAGGGTAATCCACTTTGTTTTTCTGTTTACATTCGTGATCTCTTCTTAGCCTTTCATCATATAAAAATGAGTGATCCAAAGGATACAGAAAATAAAAGTAATTGTATGAAAGAAATGAACTATTACGCATATTGACAATCTTAATAATAAAATTTATGATCTGCTTACTCTTTCTAGTAGGACTTTTATGAAAACACCTAAGGATTCCCTAACAGGTAAGTTAAAAATTGGTGATAATTGGAATGCAATTACCATTATTGCCCTCTCCCAGAATAATCCATTAAAAGCGATCGCTGAGTTTGTGGAAAATAGTATTGATGCAAGAGCAAAAAATATCAGCATTATCAGAGGTAAGTACAAGGGACAATATTTTTTAAAAATTATTGATGATGGAGAAGGAATTTCTGATTTTAAGTATGTAGCTACTCATATCGGTGATTCTATTAAACGGCAACTGAAAAAGAAGGGGATTAAGGGAATTCAAGGAGAATTTGGAATTGGATTGTTAAGTTTTTGGACTGTGGGAGAGGAGTTGACTATCACTTCAACTGGAAGAGATGGAAAAACATATCGAATGTCTCTGGTGAAAAATAATCCTGGATATTCTATTAACCCGGTTCCTACTCTTTTTGAACACCGCGGAACCACGCTGCAGATTCAACCGATACTCCCAGGAATCCGCCAATTAAATGGAGAGAAGTTACAGAACTATCTAGCCAGTGAACTGAGGGATCGGATTAGTAAATCCGGTGTAAAGATCACCATTATTGATCGCACTGCCCGCAAGGAACTGTTAGTGGAGCCTCGCAAATTTAGCGGACGACTGCTTCACAACCTCCCTGAAGCGAAAAATCCTATTGGAGAAATATACTGCGAACTCTATTTGACTGATAACAGCCCGGATAATCAGGTCGGTCTTTATAAACTGGGGACCAGGATAATCCCGGATATCACAAAAATTGAATACTTTAATCAATATCCCTGGACTTCCGGTTACCTGGAGGGAATTATTGATGTCAACTTTCTCAATCTGACTCCTGGAACCAGGGACGGCTTGATTTATGATGACCAGTATCAGTCTTTTATCAGCTCTTTAGAGCACTTAAGTTATAAATTAAGTGAGATCATAGATGAGCAAAAACAGGCAGAAGAAGAAAAGGCCAGTGTAAATATTCTCCATAAAGTAAAAAAAGCCTTAAAAGAAGCTTTTCTCCTCCTTCCCAATGAAGATTATAACTGGCTTGATACCAAAGGCAGGGTCAAAAAAAGGGAAAAAAGTGGAACTGCTTTGGGTAAAAATCAAACCGGGATGGGAATGCAGGAAACTGAGGCAGTTGTTGATGGATTAACTGAGAAATCAGATGATGGAGAAACTAGTCAACAGCGTAGTTTTTTTGAATTTCCCGGACCTCTTTACCGGGCAAATATAATTCCTGGTTCTGCAATTATTGGTGTTCAAGAGAAGAAGAAACTCCGCATTATTGCCCGTGATAAAACTAAAAGACAGATAGACTCAGATATTGAAATTCAATGGAAAATTATAGATGGAGAGGGAACTATCGATCATAGTGATCAGGAATTTATTGAGTTCACAGCTCCGAAAGAGCCTGGATTAACGATTATTGAAGCAACGGTAACCCAGGATAACTTGAGTTGTACTGCAGATTGCCGTATCACAGTTACTGAAGAACTCATTCCCAACCGGGATAATAAAAAAAATCAATCTGCCCAGAGTCATGGATTACCTGGTTATACCTATCACAAAGCACCTGGAGAGCTGTGGCGCTCCCGTTATGACTTGACAAATTATCTGATTATCATCAATAATGCCCATGCTGATTTTATCTATGCTTCCAAAAGTAAAATGCGCAAACTTAAATATATCACCCGCCTCTTTGCTAAAGAACTGGTACTGGCTAATTTCCCTGAAGCTAAAAAAGAAGAATTGCTGGAGAGGGTGATTGAGTTAATTCTTTATACTGAAGAGAATTTGCGATAGTTTGAGAGTTAAAAGAAGAAGAGAGCATAGAGTATATGGATGGGGCACGAAGTTTACTAAGGAAGCTGAAAAGGAAAAAACTCAATGGTTAATGCTGAAAAATTTTGGGATCGATTATCAAAAAACTGGGATAAATCGGAATCCATCGAAGATGTCCTTCAATATAAGTCGGTTGGCTATATCAAAGAGTATCTCAAAAAAGAAGATATTGTTTTAGATTTTGGCTGTGCAACCGGGACAATGGCTTTTGCGCTATCGCCTCTGGTAAAAGAAATTCATGGGATTGATCTTTCCGGCAAAATGATCCAGCTTGCCAATGAGCGGATAAGCAATCAAAGTACAGATAAAGTTTTTTTTAAAAAAGAAAATATTATGGATACCCAGTTCAAGGCAGGCCAGTTTGATCGAATCATCTCTTTTAATGTTTTGCATTTGGTTGATCATTTGGATGGTACCCTGTCAAAAATCCATGATTTATTAAAGCCTTCGGGCCATTTTTTATTTATGACTCCTTGTTTACAGGAAAAACCATTTTTGAGTGGTATTATAAAAATTTTAAAAGCATTAAAAATCATTCCTTTAGGTGGGTGTTTTAAAATCAAGGAGCTGGAAAGAGCAGTTAGAGATAAGGGCTTTCAGATCTTGAAGAGTGAAAGCATTGATGGTAATCCTTTTGAACATTTTATTATTGCAGTTAAAGAATGATAATTTTAGTTTTTCATATATCTCCAGGCATTTATAAACATTTAAATCTCATTTATGTAAAAAAATATTATTTCTAGATGATATTTACAGAAGATATAGATAGAGTTATAATGACTGGGCTCTCACCAAAATCTTCTTATAGTTTAGTTGAAGTTTTTATTGAGAACAAAATCCTCAAAGAAACAACTGGATATCAAAGAAATAGGAGTTTTATATTTGAGGATTATATCAGATTGTTTTAATTAAATCCTAATGAGATCTTTAAATAATCTTATATTTTGCAGAATGGATTAAGTATAAAAGAGAAAAATCCACCTCCTCTCTTTATCCATGTAATCTGTCTTTTTGTGCGTATCCGTGATCTCTTTTTCTTACTACATGATACTGGCAGAAAAAGAAAACGGGAACAGTAAAAACCATTCCCTTTTATAAAATTATTGATCAATAGTTTTAATGGAATCAGGGTAATAAGCCAGATAATCGCGAGCTTCTGGAGGAATAGCAGCTAAAAAGGGAGTAAGATTAAAGACCTCTTCTATTAAGGCTCTATTTTCATGACTGCTATAGGGGAGAAAGGATTCATGTGTTCCGTGATTGATCTGAAGATATAGGGGAGCTGACTTATGAGAAAAATCTATATCCTCTAAGTTAATCTTTCGAACAGCTTGATTGAGCATGGTTTTGTAATGAATGGATAAATTTTTAAAATCATAGACAATGCTCCATTGGGTTGATTCGGTATAACTGACTTTTTTTAAGATTTTAAAAGCATACTTAATAATATCTCTTTTTTTAGCATATTTTTCCGCTAATAAGGCAGCACCTGCAAATCTATCCAGTGACTTAGGATCTCCATTTAGGTCTAAAGATTTAATATTACCATCAATTGTATCCAGATATTCTAACGAATCAGTATAAGAGCTATTGGCCAATGCAGGAAAAGGTAAGTTTTTTTTTTTTTTTTTAATCATTTTTACATTAATACACTCAATGATTGCCTGTTTTCCCGATTGATCGGCTACTAAAAAATGAAGGGTAGTTGTAGATTGATTCGATATGCGAATACTATTTTTGCTGGCAATTATTTCATTCACTGATGTAAAATTGTCCAGTACATACTGGATCCATTGTAGTTCTGTTAGGCCAAATCGCTGATCCCTTTCCGGATAGATGGTTTCTTTCAGCCACATTTGTTCAACTACCAGGCCCATCTCATTCATTCCACCATAAGGAAACTCTTTGCCAATTTGATTAAAGGTGACACTGCCATATTTTGATACCCAGGACAATGGAATTTCAGGATCAGCAATAAAAGCTGTTTTAATTAAGTTTCGTTTATTTACTGAAATATGACCTTTGCTGGTAAACCAGTCTAAATTTCTTCCGTATACATAGTTCTCCTTGTTTTCAATGACAAAAGTTGTACAAGCAAATATTTTGCCGGTTAATAAAACCAATAACAGGATTAGTACTAGTAAATTAGATTTTCTTTTAAACATTAATATTCTCCTCATAAGTATTTAATTTGTTTAATAGCAATTAGCAAAACATGTGCCAGGAAAAATTAAGTTCATTTGTGGATCTAAGCAAAGATAAGCGATAGTTTTAGATAGAAAATGTAGGTCTTTTTATTACACTGTCAGTTTTTTACTTCATCTTCATGATCAATCAGGTTGTAATTGGTATTTTTTAATTTTTTTATGTAAA
>JAKSBL010000630.1 GCA_022361115.1 Spirochaetota bacterium
ATAACCTGTAAAAATATTGATGATAGTAAGAAACCGCTTCAGATTGGTGATCAATTTAATCAAACCGACAGCATATATTGTTATTTAAATTTTAAACCTACGCAGTCTACTAAAACCGGTTATTGTAAATGGATTAAACCATCAGGTCAAATTAAACATATTAGTAAAATAGATATCCCTGGTACTTGGAGTTTTTATTATACATATTTAAGACCTGGGAATAGCGGATTGGAGAAAGGGATATGGACAGTGGAAATTTATATTTATGGAAAATTAGAAGAGCGAAAACATATAGTTGTCAAATAATAGTACTATTCATTACATTATTCTTTGTTTCCTGTGTTTCTGGTCAAGACCGAGTTGAACCAAAGAAGCCAAAAATATCCGGTATTGTTAAATATGGGTCTATTATTGTATCCTGTCCTGAAGATGGAATACTATATATTGACGGCCAAAAAATCGGAAAGATTTCAATGGGGGATAATAAAATATCTGACCTAACTGTTGGTCCTCATGAATTAGTCATTAAATTTGATAGTTTTAAAATAAAGAAAAACATTGTGATTGCAGAGGATCGTACAAATAAAATAGTTTTAAAAAAGCAAGATGACTTAAATTTTAAAGGAAAGATACCGGATCGACAACTATTGGTTTCTGATGCACAGCAATTAATACTAGATAAAGCCTATGAATTACTTGATTTAGCACCTAACACGATTGTTGAAGTGAATGGTAAGCGATTTAAATTGGATTGTGTTGGAACGGTGTCAGCTATATATTATGCAGCTGGTATTGACCTCCAGGCAGGATATGCTCCTTATCCGGGGAGAAACGGGGTATCCAAATTATTTAACTATTTCCAGGCTAAAGAGGTCTTGCATCAGCGTAAGCTGCCAGAAGTAGGGGATATTTTATTCTGGGACGATACCTGGGATTTTAATGATGATGATGTATTTGGGAATGATCCTTTAACTCATGTAGGAATTGTAACTAAAGTAGATCCAGATGGCACTATTCATTTTGTACATGAACATATCCAGTTGGGAATAGTGGTTGAAAGGATGAATCTCTTTCATCCAGATAAGCAATATGATATGACTGGCAAAGAAATTAATTCGCCTATGCATGCTCAATCTGGCTCAAATAAGCGCCGAAATCTTCCCTGGTTAGCAGGAGAGCTTTGGCGTGAATGTGGCGGTATTTTGCAAAACTCTCAGTAAAGTTTTCTTTTAAATATTCTACAGAAAGGATAGGTGATAAAAGGAGAGAATGCTTACTGGTGATCTGGACTGTGAATTGTGTAAAGAACGATTTGTTAAAGTTAAAATGCAAACTCAAGAACTACGAAAAGGCATTAATTGAAGGATTTACAGATCAATATAATTGTTTAAAAAACAAGACAAAAATTAAAAATTGAAAAGGTTATCCTTTGTGAGAACTTTTTCTGCCTTCTTAATAATCATGATTCCTGAATTAATTTTTATATCCTTTTCTGGTATTTGACAGATTTCTAAATGCCCTCGGTTATGATCAATCTCAGCTTTGTGCAGTTTTTCCAATGAAGATAAATAAGCTAATTTTGTTCGATTCAAAGTATAGGTATAATCTAACCGTTGTAAAGTTAATAATTGACATTTATGTTCTTCCACCATCTGATCTAAAGGTTTAATAAAAAGCCATTTTTTTTCATTCTGCTTTGAGTATTCAACAATTGTTTTTTCTGTTTCATTGTTTTCATCTCTTAGATACCAATAAGCCGGAAACTCAAATAGAAAAATTCCATTAACCTTTAATAAAATGAGTATTTTTTCTAAAAGGTTTTGAAAAAAATCAAATGATAAACCCATAAAGGAATAGATACTACCAAATTGTTCTTCTTTTACCGGAAAAAAATCATTAAATAAAAAAGGATATTGATAAACTATCGTGTCTAATTTGAGTTTTTCTGCTTGTTTTAACACCAGTAAAGCCTCAAAGGGTATATCAGATACAAAACTAGTCTGGGTAAAAT
>JAKSBL010000490.1 GCA_022361115.1 Spirochaetota bacterium
CCAAATTTTCATGACTGTCTAAAGGCAGGTGATAAGCAATCAAACCTATATTTGCCTCTAAGAGAGTTTTAATTCTTTGTCTGTGCATACCTGTAATAGGAATAATTTTTCCCCAATAAAAACCATGATGAACAATGAGGAGTTGGCAATGGGCAGCTCTTGCTTGAATAATAGATTCGTAAGAAGCATCAACAGAAAATGCAATTTTAGATATCTTGCCTTCACATTCAACCTGAATACCATTAAAACCGATATCAGCTATCCCTTTTGGATCCAGTAAATCTTTTAAGTATTGATTGAGTTCAAGTATATTAATCATGATCACCTATTTATATTTTTTAGATTAAAATTACTCTATTCATTTTTATAACTGTTAGCTACAGGTTTGTCAATTAAAAATGGAGAAAATAGGTATTGATAAGGATATTTTAAAGGATTTGAATAATAGTATGATTATACAGAATTATCAGAAGGGAGTAATTTTACTTTTTTAACTGCTCTATCTGAAGCTTCAATGATTTCAAAAGTAACTTTTTGATAAGTTACTTTTTCTCCTTGTCGGGCAATTCTACCAATTGCTAAATTGATGATTCCGCCTAAGGTCTCTGCATCTTCAGTTTGCAAATCTATGCCAGTTAAGTCATAAAAGTCATCCAGATAAGTTCGGGCATCAAAAATTTGAGGTAAACTTTTATTAAAAATTTGATCCAGTTGAATTTCTTCATTTACTTCACCCACAATCTCAGCTACAATATTTTCAATAGAAATAATTCCGCAAGCTGCACCAAACTCATCCACTACGATTCCCATGTATTTGCGGTTAGTCTGTAGTTCTTTTAAAATTTCCAGTACTGGTTTTGTAGAAGGAATGATGTAAAGTTTTTCTGTATAATTTTTTATAGGCTCTTTATCATCAACGCCTAATATATTAATAGCATGTATAGTCGCAACAATATTTAGTATAGAGTCACGATAAACAGGAAATCGACTATAATTCGTTTCATCTAGTAATTTTTGTAATTCTTCCACTGGTGCATTTTCTTCAATGGCAATAACATCATTTAAATGGACCATCACATCTTCTGCGGTGAGATCTTTCATAGCAAAAAGATCTTCTAAGATCTTTTTGGTTTTTACAGTTGCCTTGGTAAATTTGCGGCTAACTAATAATTGTAACTCATCCCGGGAAAGGGTGCCGAAGGATTCCTGAGATTTAAAGAGCATCCCAATGATCCTTGAGATAAAACTAATAGAAATCATTAACGGAAAGAATAGAATATAACCCAATTGGATGAAATAGGCATTTCGGGTTGCTGTTGTATTGGGGTATTTTCTCGCTATAGACATGGGAGTTAATTCACCAAAAATCAGGATTAATACTTCCATAATAATAGCGGTGAGAGCAGACATGGAAATAAAATGTTCTATTGTGGGAAAATATTTTACAAATATGTTTTCAAAATATCTGTCACAAATTACTGTTGCAGAAACTGTTGCTATATTGATTCCAACTAAAGTAGTGCCAAATAGCCTTTCTGGTGAAAAAAGCAGATTTAAGATAATTTTAGCCCGTTTATCTCCATTTTTAGCTAGATAATTTAATCGAATTCGATTAGAACTCACCATGGCCATTTCTGAATTGGAAAAAAAAGCCTGAATTAAGATTAATAATATAATAAAAAAGGGATATGTTAATAATTCAATAAAACCATCATTCATATTTTACCCTTTTTTTTATTCATTTTTCTAGGTTTAGTGACTTGTATGCTTTCAATTTTATGGTTTTTAGCTCCGGAAATCTTAAATTGTAAACTGTCTAATAAAATTATTTCACCAGTTTGAGGAATCCTTCTTAGGCGTTCCAGGATATATCCTCCAAGGGAGACTGCATCATCACATTTTAGTTGTGTATGAAACACCCTGTTAAACTCTGATAATTCCATTCGGGCTTCTGCTTCAATCATATAGGGATTGTAAATGTGATATAATGGTTTGATATCTTCTTTATCTACAACATCGCCAATAATCCCTTCTAAAATATCTTCAAAAGTAATCAGACCAGATATACCGCCATACTCATCGATTACTAAAGCAAGATGTGATTCAGTGGTCTGGAAAAACTTTAACAGAGTTTCTGCTTTCATATTCTCAGGGATAAATACTGGTTTTTGTAAATATTTTCGATAGTAGGATATTTTTCTCTTAGTTCCATTGATTTTGAGAAGTTCTTTTATAGAAAGTATACCAGCAATATTTTCTTCATTATCTTCCCAGATAGGAATTCGAGAATATTTTTTTTCTTTAACTTTATTGATGCTATCCAAAATGGGAGTATCAATAGGAAGTGTAAAAATCTCATTACGAGGTTTCATTAATTTTTTAATATCTATTTGAGAAAAATCAATGATATTTTCGATAATATCCCCTTCTGTTTCATTTACAATTCCCTGTTTACGGCTTTCATTTACCAGATCCAGCATCTCTTCGGTATTATAATCTGTAGATTCTTTAGCATTGTGATAAAAAAGCAGGCTATTAAATTCAACCAGGCTATGAGTGATCTTCCGAAATATATAGATAAAGGGGGATAGAGTTTGCATTAAAGTAACAAATATAGGGGCTACGATCAAAGAAATTGAAGGGGCTAGTTTCATGGCCAGTGTTTTTGGAGTTACTTCCCCAAAAATTAGAATAATAATAGTAGTCGTAATAATCACTACCAGATAGTTTTGAATATGAAAATGGTAATAAAATATTCTGCGGGCGATGATTGCAGCAAAAATGTTTGCCATTATGTTGCAAATAAGTATGGTAATTAAAAGTTTTTGCGGGGATTTTAAAAGAAACTCAATCATTCCTCCCCTTTTGGGATATTTTCTCTTTAGTTCTTCAATTTTAGTTGAACTTAAAGAAAACAACGAGGTCTCTGAACCGGAACAGAAGAAGGAGAGGAATATGGCAATACCTAGTAGTACGAAGTTAATACTCAATTTAGGTTAGTTTTTAAATGTACCTTTACTTTGTTAATCTTCTAATGATTTAATTATATAACTTTAAGCTTAAAAAAAGTCAATAAATTATCATTATTTCTTTTTTTTATTCTCTTTTTAAAGTTTTAAGACTCAATTTATTTTTTAGGATTACGAAGATATATTTATGAAAAAAAAATGTTTTTTCCTTTTGTTTATTTTTTTTCTAAGCTCTTTAAATGCTTTAGAAGGGGTAAAGAACAGTAGAATATATATTTTTCGGATTATTTCTTTTCACAAAAAGTATGAGCTCTATTGTAGTCTTGAGCCCTGCGGTTATTATAAATATCCAGTATATTTTTATGATGCAACCATCTATCTTACCTATGAAACTCAGCAATTTTACCAGCACTGCCTTTTTGATGAAAATTGTCTTTTTTATACTAAACTGTATCCTTCCACAATGTGGACAAATAGCCGGGGAGAGATGTTTCGTTTAAAGCAAGGGTATGCTCCGGTAATTGATTTAGACAAAACACACACAGGCCACCCTTACGGATATGCCCGTGATTATCAGCAGTAATATGATAAGATTAAATCAAGATTTTTCGTTCATCCATTGGGATAAAATGTTTTAATCCATCACCAAGATAGATTTGAGAAGGCCGGCCAATCTTATGAGGGATTGTTTCATTCATTTCTTTCCAATGGGCGATCCAGCCAGGTAGTCGCCCAATAGCAAACATAACAGTAAACATGTTCGTGGGAATCCCTAATGCACGGTAAACAATGCCGCTATAGAAGTCCACATTAGGATAAAGCCGTTTTTCAATAAAATAGTCATCCTTTAAAGCAGCTTCTTCCAGTTTCAGGGCAGTTTCTAAAATAGGATCTGCTATACTTTTTTTATTGAGAAAATCAATACATATTTTTTTGATCATTTTGGCTCTGGGATCATAAGTTTTATAAACCCGGTGTCCAAATCCCATTAATCGAAATGGCTGATTTTTATCTTTTGCCTCATCAATGATTTTTTGAATGGATTTCCCGCTTTTTGTAATATCAGCTAGCATTTCAATGACTTTTTGATTGGCTCCGCCATGTAATGGTCCCCAAAGGGCACAAATACCTGCACAAACAGCTGAAAATAAATTAACTTGACTGGAACCAACTAATCTTACTGTTGAAGTGCTGCAGTTTTGGCCATGATCTGCATGGAGAATTAAGACTGCATTCAGTATTTTAACAACTTCATCATCAATTGCATAGGGTTTTACCGGACTGGAAAACATCATATTAAGAAAATTTGCACAATAAGAAAGATCATGGCGGGGATATACAAAAGGTTCTCCACAGGATTTTTTATAAGCAAAAGCAGCAATGGTTCTTATTTTAGAAATCAAGCGGACGATATTAACATCAAAATCACTAATTTTTTCTTCCCTTGCTTCCAAATCAAAGACATCAGAGTAAAATATGGATAAAGTACTTACCATTGTTGATAATATGGGCATGGGATGAGCATGTTGTTGTATGTAGGAGATAAAGTTTTTCATATCCTCATGTAGAATGGAGTGTTCTGTTAAACGATTTGAGAAGAGATTGAGTTGATCGTTTGTCGGTAAATATCCATATATCAACAGAAAAGCGGTTTCCACAAATGAAGATTTTTCTGCAAGTTCCTCAATTGGTATCCCTCGATAGCGTAAAATACCCTTTTGCCCATCAATATGGGTGATTTTGCTTTTGTAGGCACTGGAGCACTGAAATCCTGGATCATATGTAATCAAACCAGTTTTATCACGTAATCCACTTATATCAATAGCATTAGCTCCTTCACTGGATTTGATAATATTAAATTGGGAAGTTTTACCTTGGTAATTAATTTCTGCTTTATCTAAATTATTACTCATTTTTTTCTCCTTGTATTTAATTTTAGGTTTCGATTTTTGCTTACGAGTATGAAGTCAAATGATTGCGGTTACCAGTTTATAGAGTTTAATATTGAATTTTTTTATTATCATTATCTGAGAATGGTTTGATAAACTATAGTAACCTATCATTTAAGAGTTTGTCAATTCTTTTTTTAAAAATGATGGCTGATGTAAGAAAAAAATGTAATATTAATAACATTTTTAACAAAAAATTATTAGAGTGTTAAAGAATACTTAACATATCATGGCGACTGATTCGTTCTTTAAGATCGATAAGATATTCATTTTTTAATACTGAATATAAATATACATCGCGATAACTATTTTCATATAATAGAGCGCTTCTCATTATGCCTTCTTTTTTTCCACTGACTTCTTCCAGTAACTTAACTGATTTTTCATCTTCCATGTCAATGCGGACTTCAATTCTATTGAGATCCAGATTGGTGAATGCATATTTTAAAATTAATCGAACTGCCATTAATGTATATCCATTATTCCAAAAGCGTTTACCAACCGAATAACCTAGTTTAGCGACTCGATTTTTTTGATCAATGTCTTTTAAAACACAGACACCAACAAATTTATTAATATCTGCTTTAAAAATACCCCAGGCATATTTTTCTCCTGCATCATGTTTTTCCATGCAGGATGTAATATAATCACGAATCCAGGCTTGTTCTAGTGGATAGGGAATTGTAAGATAACGTGTAATAAATGGATCATTGAACAGCTTTTTAAAATCTCTAGCATAGCGCATAGTGAGTTTTTTAAGATATATCACTTTATTGGTTAAATACATTTAAACCTCATCCGATTTAATTAAGCATCAAAAAATAAATGC
>JAKSBL010000327.1 GCA_022361115.1 Spirochaetota bacterium
AAAATGTAAATATTGTGGTTTTTATATAAGATGTGCTAAAATTAGTCTCATTATGAAATGTAAGGTAAAGAATATGTTTAAAATAGCCCAATACAAATGTCCAACTTGTTACAATGATTTAAAGTTTAATAATGAAGCAGAATATGAATACTTTATCTGTCATAGCTGTGATTTTGCTTGTGATCATGTTTTGACTAATGATTCATATATTCCAGATATTATTATTTCAAATAAAGAAATTGATGCAGATAATATTAATAATGAGCTCTTAAATAGAATACTTCAATTTAAAAATAAATTATTAAAAAATCAATTGAAAATTTAACAAAACAACAAATTCTAAATATATTTATTATGGCTCTCTAGGTAGTTCATATATCACACCTTTAATATTTTTTTAAGAATCCTTTCCTCCCTATGGTTTACATACTTAAATCTTAAAAAGTGAAATAATCAGAAGCACCTGAAATGATGTTCCTTTTTAAAGTTTTTGTTTTAATTATGTAAAAAAAGTGATATATTTGTTTTAAATATATATTTTTAAATAATTTTTTTCATAATTAAAGTAAGTAATTATATTGATTTTTAATAAAAATAGCGATAATCATTTTTTTGTGATATAATTTACAAATAATAAAATCCATCTTTTCCAGAAAAAAATGATTAATCATAATAATTAAAATGTAATTATTTATAATAAAGAAAAAGTGATTCAATTATGTTTTTACACTGTACCTTGCCATCAAATATCTGTATAATTACAAAAAAAGAAAGAGTATTATTTGCAAAATACTGTTTAGATTGTACACATAGTGTGATTTCTCATCTAAAATATTCTCAGTTTTTAAACCGTTCTATTATTTATGATAAAGAAAAAGATAATGGAAAAGGTTTTTTAAAAAATCCTCAAGTACAGGAAATCGAAAATCTTCCAGAAGAGAAAAGCATCATAAAAAAAACTATTATACAGAAAATCAAACGGAAAAGGAAAAAAAATCATGAACAAGTTTTGGTAGATGAAAGTAGGCCTGATCTAAAGGAAGAACAACCTGATGCTGAAGATAGAGTAGAAGAAGAAAAAATATCTGATACTCACCAACCAAAAACAGAACAAAAATTTTATTTGAAAAAAGCAGAACAAAATGAATCAAAAGTAGAAAATGAGATTGAGAAAAAAAAGGAAAATTACAAAGAGTGGGATATTGAATTAACTACAGATAATTTGATTAGAAAAATTGAGATCTACTCAAATAATATTGATTATTTTTATTCTTCCTTTATTATTAGATATACTGCTAATATGGAAAAACTAATCCCATTAATTAGTGAAATAGACTTATCAAAAACAAAATATGGTTATTATTTAGATAATATTCTCAATTGGTTAGTAAATAATCCATTTACAGAATTAAAGATGTCAACTATTCTACCAGAAAATGTGGAAAAAGATTTTCATCAGATTATTACTTTTCTAAATAGCAATATAGATGATCTATTTATAAAGAAAGAGATTTATCCTATTGAAGAAATTGAGGATAAGGAATAAAATGCATAATCCAAAGTATAAAGTCTGGAACAAACAAAAGAATGAGTTTCAAATCATTGAAGATATTATCACTTGGAATACACCAGTAAATTGGAAATTATTTTATGAATTATATCCAGAAACAGGATTAAAAGATGTGAATAGAAACCCCTTATTTTTTGATTGTGATATTATAAAATTGAAGTATAGTCCTGGAAGTATTAAAGAGAATCATAATAAAAAAGAAATGATTGATTTAAAAGGTTTTTTTCATTTTAATATTGAAGACCAAAGGACAGATTTTTATTTAATAAATGACAGTATTGGCGAAGTGATATACTTTGAAAAAGAAAAGATAGCTGAAATGAAACTCATTGGCACAATTCATCAAAATCCTGAATTATTTGGCGAATCTTAAGACTCTGTTATTGTGATGCAGGCATTTATTGATTGATTGACTGAATCAGCTCTTTTTTTCTAACTGGTTTTCTTAATAATCCATTTGAACCGAAACGTTTTACTTCTTCAAGAATTTTATCATCCACAAAACCAGATAAAAATATAATCGGAATATTACATTTTCCTGCTCGTAATTTTTTTAGCACATCAATACCGGTAATGGGTTTCATTCGAATATCACACAATAACAAATCATAATGATTTTTACCAATTTTATCCAGTCCTATTTCTGGATCTTGTTCCAGTTCGATCTGATAATCCTCATTTTTTAACTGCTTATGAATACTGTTGAGTATAGCCTGTTCATCATCAATTACTATTATACTTTTATTCATGACTAGTCCATAATAATACTTTATTAATAAAATTTTATCACTTCTTTTCGTTATCTACAACTTATTTTTATAAATGTCAAAAAGTTTTTACCCTTGTTTTTTGCCAGGGAAAACCCCTATAGTTAAAATTTCGAATTAAAAAATGAAAAAATAAAAGAGTAAAAATAAAAATTTAGATTTTAATAAAAATAACATAATCATAAAATTTAATTTTCATTCAAAAAACTATTAAAATAAAACACAAAAAAGAGGTTGACAGATAGGGCATTTTCGTATATATTACACACCATCGACGCAGGGTAGAGCAGTCGGTAGCTCGTCGGGCTCATAACCCGAAGGTCCTAGGTTCAAGTCCTAGCCCTGCTAAGGTTTTAAGGCACTTTCAGACTATGAAAGTGCTTTTTTTTATTAAAAACCCTTTAAGTGTTTCTTATAATAGTGTAAGTTTCAATTTGCACATTTGACCGCCAGACAGTAAACTCTCCAATAGCTCAACTTTTATGTCTCTAGATAATAATGTAGAAAAAATTGCTTTGATAAATCCTTTTGTGCAATTACAGAGTACAGGATTGGAACTAGCACTGTTTTTTACAATAGGGCAAGGACAATAATTCATTTTATAAGTAATCATAAGAGTATCATCCTGATAATTAATGTCAAAAATAGTTGATGTCGATTCCTTAAATGATTGTATTAGAAGATTTATATCATCTAAGTTGTCTACTATTTTTCTAATTTCCAAAGCTTTATCAATAAATCCATGATTTTGACTACAACTGGCACCTGTCTGGTCTAATAATCGTTGATATTGAATTTCTTTAGATTGTGAAATTTCATTTAAAATAGTATTGACCCAATTATTCATTGTTTCTTTCATGAGAGTAGCTCCTTAAATATGTAACTATCTAATAATAATTAGATAGTTACATATTGTCAATAAATTCAATTATTGTCAATAAATTAATTTACTATTTCTAAAGATTGCAGTATATTAATTTTAAAAGTTATGAATATTAATAATGGCCCGGCATTCATATATTTAATCAATAGTTTCTGGTATAAAAGCAAATATGAAAGAAATGTTTGTCTGGAAAGCGAATGGCTTGATCATTTATTTAAAAAATGTGAAATAAAAAGCAAATTACAGATAACTGAGCAACAATACCAGGAATTGTATGAATTACGGAATATTTTTCAAAAAATCCTGCTTCAAAATATTATTAATCAGAATCATCCTATTTTTGATCAACTGCAAGAAAATATCCATAAAATCAGTTATCAATATCAAATAATGGATAAAAAACTTATCCTTCAACCAAAAAAAGTAGATTTTTACTATCTTATTCATAAAATTACCTTATCTTTTTTTGAGATTTGGTTTTCAGATGAAAAGAAAAAAGTGAAATGCTGTGCTAATCCTCAATGTGGATGGTACATTTTTGATACAACAAAAAACCTTACCAAGCAATATTGTTGTAATACATGTGCCAGCTTAATTAAAGTACGGCGATTTAGAAAGAATAAAAATAATCAATGTCTTTAATGGATGTTTATAAATAGCAATTTCAGCCCACCCATCAGCTTTTCTATTCATTTCATAATTGCATGCTGATACTTATATTATTGATTTCATTTGACTAAACCTATTTTCCTGGATAAAAGAAGGGAAACCCCCTATAGTACATTTTTCCATTGTTTTGCTATTATAAAATATTATAAAATGAGGTTCTAGTAATTATGAATATGTTTAAATGTCCCAAATGTGGTGGAGATTTGGTTTTCATTATTGATAGTGAATTTGAGTATTTTACCTGTATTATTTGTGATTTTTCATGTGATCATAATAATCTAATACCCGATCTAAAAATATCAAATCTGGAAATCGAAGTCGATAATATTGATGTTGAGTTGTTAATAAAAATTGTAAATTTTAAAAATAAAATGTTAAAGAATGAAATGAACTTTTAAAATTAAATCTTCACACTTTTTTGGTATCAAATCATTATTAAAATTAAAAAAATAATTTTTCCCCGACAAAATCCTGACAAGAAATAATTGTTAAATATGATAATATCTTTTTTTCTATAAAAGATAGTCTGTATCACCTGATTTTTTTTTAAAGAGGTGTATTATTTATGCTTTATTATTAGATTTACAACTAAAATAAGTATTAGGTATTAAAGAAATTTTAAAATTGTTGATAAAAAGTGTAAAGAATAATGAGAGATATTTATTGATTCAGAAAAATTAATTTTTTTCTATTAAATTCACTAAAATTTTTTTGCATTATAATATATTATTACATTTTTAATTTATCTAATCTATTTCTTTAATTTAAGTATAAATAACCTAGATACTATCTTAAACCCATAAGGACAAAAAATGCGTGACCTAAAAAAAATCCTTTCTGTAATCATTTTACAAGCTTTTGTTTACACCCAAAGTGGCTACTTAGCCTTTGCAGCAGACAATAATTTTTTCCAGGATAAAGCTGTATTAAAAAATGAAGGCTTAACAAGTGGCGTTACCAGTTCTGGTGCTGACTTTACTGAATCAGATGCATTGACAGAAGCTGGCGTGCCTTGCCATACCCTTGACAACTCAGGTGAAATAGTAAAGCCCAGTCAGGCTAACAGATCTGTTGACCCGGAGGCAGCTGGAGTACCATTGCCAGTAAAAACAAAAGGCTTGTTAACCCCAGACCATGATTTTGTTTTGACTTTAGGGAGTGTAAAACTGGAAATCCCAGCCGGAGCA
>JAKSBL010000635.1 GCA_022361115.1 Spirochaetota bacterium
AATAAGTTCGTTTGTTCGGCAATCTCATTGATCACACCTAATATACTGGCAATTTCCACAGAACTGGTTTCAATTTTTGTCATTTCTGACTCTAATAAGCGCATTGATTTGATACCAGTTTTTGCTTTTGTAAATGCTTGTTCTGCATAGTTATTTGCTTTATCTGATTCATGCATAATGGTATCAACCATTTTTGCTAAACCTTGAATATTTCTCTGAGTTTCTTCAACAGTCACTGCCTGTGTATCTGCTGAATTTCTTACCTTACTAGAGGTTTGATACAGGATTCGTAAGTTTTTCGTCAAGATAATAATAGCTACATAGATCTTTTTATTTAAGTTTTTTAAAGTATCTACCATTATTGCAATAGCGTGTACTAACCTACCCACTTCATCATTTCGTTTATAAGCGAATTTAACAGTTAAATCTCCTTCAACAACTTTGGTAGAGTTGTCCACAACATTTAATAATGGTTTAGAAATAGAATTGGCTAACCCCAGAGCAATAAATATACCTAGTATAGATACTAATAATATTACCCCACCACTTTTTATAATAAAAAACAAGTTTTGTTCATCTGCCTCTTCTCGCTTTGCCCTTACATTATTTATAATGGAAGAGGTTGAGACACCTGTACCAATGATCCAATTAAAGGAAGAAAATGACTTAGCAT
Source organism: Spirochaetota bacterium (assembly GCA_022361115.1). GTDB lineage: Bacteria > Spirochaetota > GWE2-31-10 > GWE2-31-10 > GWE2-31-10 > JAKSBL01. The sequence continues at coordinate 674 of JAKSBL010000635.1, forward strand.
AGGTTAATTCTGCTTGTATCTGTTCGCCTCCCTTTTCATCCGGCCAATAGTGCTGAACAGTGGCATCTGAACGAATTTTACAATCGTTAACAATCTGTCGCAGGAAATTATCATATTGCTGGATAATTTCACCATCTTCAATAGAAATTGTGGTTTTAAATCGGGGATCATCAACAGATAATCCATCTAACTCTTCATGTTTGGGCTGCATTAAAATTTTAGCTTTTTCCTCTTCCACTTCAACTACCCAAAAAACACCAGCACCAAAATCATAGCTTAAAGCTCTAACACTCTTTAAAGTATCTTCTTTTACCGAATCAATGATCTCATCATAGTAAATACCACAACTTAAAACCCAATCCCATTCATCATCAAGGCGGAAGTAAGAATATTTTAAATCTCCCACATTATCTGCCCCAGGTCTTGGCCAACGGTATTCGACAAAACCTTCGCCTAAAGAACGACACACCTCGACAATATAGGTGAATAAATTTTTATCTGATCCTAGAATTAGTTTGTATTTAGGATCGCTCATCCTTACCCCTTCAAGTTCAGGATTTATTGGATCCATAATTATCCGGGGATAAGGTAAAATATTATTTACAATCCAGACATACCCTTTCCCTTTGTTAAAACGTATTTTTCGAATTTCTTCTGCAGCTTCATATTTTGCTCTAGCTAATGAGATCTCTCTTCTCGCTACTTGTCGCTTTTTTTCTTTAATAATGGTATCAGCCTGATCAATCACGCCAATTAAAGTACTATTATAACGATTTTTTAAATTTTCCAGGTTCTTGGTCTCTTCATAACTGGTTTGCAATATTTCAAAAATAATATCAATATAGCCTTTGGCTTTAGATTGAAGTGTAATAGTTTGCTCTTCTTGATAAACAATAATATCCTGTTCAACACGTTCAACAACATCATAAATCGCAACTAAGGTTGTAACAGATACTGCTACAACAACTGTGAAAATAAATACCCCTATCAGGCGAAATTTTATAGATTTCTTTTTTTGTTTCTTTTTAAGTTCTTTAACTTTTGCCGGTTGCTCAGTTTGATTTTTATCAGGTAAAAGCTGATCTTGGTTTTTTTGTTCTGCCATAAAACACCTGGATATATCTTAAATTTTAATGATCAAATTACTAACCTGTAATAATTATTTCAATTCTCAAAAAAAGACAGGTATATTAAAATATCGGTTAAGAGAATGCGAAAATTAATGTTTTTTCCATTATTCCTGTGGCTTACGGCAATATTTACCAATACTTTTGTTAATTAGTATTTAAAAAATACATATTTAATTTACCTTTGCCTTTTACTTCAATAGGTTCTCTTTTTTGACAAGTATAATGTTGATGAATTAATTTATAAGTTTCTTCAGAGATATTGATTTTCATTTTTTCTGAATAAGATTCCATACGGGAAGCCGTATTGATTGAGTCTCCAAAAATATCATAAATATATTTTTTTACTCCAACAATACCTCCCACCACTTTTCCAGTATGAATACCAATTCGTAATTCCCACTGTTGTTGGGAATTGATATTTCGTTCTTTCAAGTAATTCAGTATTTCCAGAGCTGCATTTATGATGTTAATCGCATGTTCAGGATTTTTTTCCGGTATCCCACAAACTGCCAGATAAGCATCTCCAATGGTTTTGATTCTTTCGCAATGATTTTTTTCAATAATTTCATCAAAATGAGTAAATAAATCATTTAACTCATCTAACAGTAGTTTTGGTTCCATCTTAGCTGATTTATTAGTAAAATCAACCAGATCTGAAAAAAATATGGTTACATTTTCAAAACTCTGGGGATCACTTTTTCCTGTTTCTTTTAGATCGCTAGCCACTTTTGAAGGCAGTACATTGAGTAATAATTTTTCAGATTTTTCCTTTTCTGCCTGTAAGCTTCTTAAAGCTTTTTGTAGTTTTAAGTGTGTTGTTACACGGGCAACCACTTCTTCTTTTTGAAATGGTTTTGATATATAATCAACAGCTCCTGCATGAAATCCTTTAACCTTATCCTCGATTTGATTTAATGCAGAAATGAATATAACAGGTATATCACAGGTTTTATTACTGCACTTTAATTTTTCTATTGTCTGATACCCATCCATACCAGGCATTTTTATATCCAGTAAAATTAAATCTGGCTTTGCTTTTTCTGCTATCTGAATTGCCCTTTTGCCATCCTTAGCTTGCAAAGTTTTTAAACCTTCTGCAGTTAATGTATCGGTCAATACTCTCAAGTTTTCCTCTATATCATCTACAATTAAAATTCGGCTATCGTGATTCATCAGTTGTGGCATAAATTCCTCCGCTTTTTTAATTTCTATTGTGTCTCTTTTAACTGGTGGATTATATATTCCAGTTCTCTTTCTTTAAAATTTTCAGCCAGATTACTGATGATTGCAGCAAAATTAGCTAAAGGTTCCTTAGTTTTCATTTTACTGGCCCATTCAGTAATGGTAGTAAAATCATTAATCATAATTGCATCATACAAATCATCTATCTCTTTTGGTTGCAAATTTTGCCTAATAGTTAGATAATCCATTTTCTCTAAATCGATATATTTACTACTTTCCTGTTCAATTTTTTCTTCATAAATAAAATCAATTTTAATATTCTCTTTTAACAGCTGGAAAAGATCAAGTTCCCGAAAAGGCTTTGCTAAAAATCCGTCAAAACCACTCTCAAATATTTTAACCCGATCATGCTCAAATGCACTTGCTGTTAAAGCAAACACTTTTATACCTTGAGTATTTTTCTTTGATTTGATTACTTGAACAGCTGTATAACCATCCATTACCGGCATTCGAATATCCATCAAAATAACCGCTGGTTTAAATATATCAATCCGTTCAATAGCTTGTTTACCATCTTCTGCTTCCATTGTAATAAAACCAACCTTTTCTAACATAAGTTTTAAAACCAGACGGTTATTTTCTTTATCATCTACAATTAAGATTTTATTATTAGAAACTTTTTTAATTCCAATGACCCGTTTGAATTCCTCACTTTCCTTAAAAGGCTTCTGATCGGTTTCTTTAAAGGGTAATATAAAAGAGAACTCACTGCCTTTTTCTAATTGACTTTTTATAAAGAGTTGTCCGCCTAATAATTCAATGAATTTATTGGAAATAGCCAACCCCAGGCCGGTACCGCCTTCATGATTAATATTGCTGGATTGTATAAATGGCTTTAAAACAGTTTCCAAATTTTCCTCAGGAATCCCTTTGCCAGTATCACTGATAGAAAAACGGATCTGACCAGCATCAGTTTTGCCGGCTAAAATACTAATCCCACCTTCATTAGTAAATTTAACTGCATTCCCAATAATATTGATTAGTATTTGACGTAATTTTCCTAAATCACCTTCAACATATTGAGGTAAGTTATCAACTTTTTCTACATAAAAGGAAAGGCCTTTATTTTTACAGCGTAAAGAAAACATGTCCTTCATATCTTCTATAAGCATGTATAAATCAAAATGTGTATTGGTTATCTCAAAACGACCTGCTTCTATTTTTGATATATCTAAAATGTCATTAATAAGTGCTAAAAGGTGTTCTCCGCTACGAGATATAGTATTTATATTATTTTTTTGATGTTGAGTCAGGTTCTTATCAGCAATTAATAATTGGGTAAAACCAAGTATTGCATTTAAAGGAGTTCGCAATTCATGGCTCATATTGGCGAGGAATTCACTTTTCATTTTGTTTGCGTTTTCAGCAGCATTTTTTGCTTTCTTTAAACTCTCTTCAAATTCGATTTGCTGACTTATATCGCGCATAATTGCTATATGGACAATATCATCATCCTTGGCAACCCGGCTAATGGTACTTTCAATGTGCATTTTTTTTCCATGTTTAGACCTGCCTATAAACCGAATATTATTTAAATTTTTTTTCAACTTTGCAAGATTAAAGGTATTATTCTTAAAATTACAATAATCAGATTCACATTCATGATCAAACAATACACAAATATTCTTTTCCATTATCTCACTTTTTGACCAGCCAAAGACCGCTTCACTAGCTGGGTTAAAAATCACAATTTTACCTTCTTGGTCAAAAGTTACAATTGGATCTGCTGCATTGTTAATAATACTTAAAAAACGCATTTGTGAAAATTTCAAAGAATCTCGTTGCTTATCTATCAGTTTATTGATTTCAGCAAATATATCACCAAATTCATCATTATAAATAATGTCCAGATGATGATCTAAATCCAGTGTACCACAATTAAGACCTGCTAAACTTTCTCTGGCACTGTTAATCTGACTATTTAAAAGTTTCTTAAAATAAATCAATGCATAAATAATATAAAAACTGTAGATAACCAAGCGAATAAAAATTACCTCAAAAGCATCCCGAATAGCTGGAATTTTCTTTAGTTGATCATACAGCATCTTTTCATGAAAGCCAAAAGGAAGATGCCCTTCTTTTTCTCCGATCATTATCCCTAATTTGACAAAATTTACAGATATGTCAAATATCTGATAAAAAAGAAAACAAACAACAATCATAATTAACACAGTAATTTTAATATGGTAGGGAATTTTAGTTAAAGATATAGGAGAATACTCTAAGCAAAGTATTTTTTTGGTTTCCAAAAAGATATTGTAATATACTAAAATGATTAATATACCAACTAGAAAGGAAGAAGCAAAAATACTGGTGATCTCAGCAAAAAATTTAAACTCTCCTCCTTGAAACAAACCCAATAAATCGTATACATAGTTGCCAATCATAAAACCAATAAAAGTGATAACCAAAACAAAAACTTCCATAGAGTTCAATGTTTTGATTGCTTTAATCCGGGAAGTTATGGTACATTTTTTTTCAAAAAAAAACTGATTGTAATAAGCTTGTAATGGATAAAAATAGGAGATAATAATTACATTTACGAAAAAGATATTAATCCAGTAAGGAATAGCTAGTCTAGGCTCAGCAAATTGTTTTATTGCACTATGAAATGCTTCATGAATATCTAAACCTTTAAAACTATCAGCAAAAATGAATAAAGTCGGAACTAAAAAAGTTGTCAATGACACTTTAAAAAGAAGTTGATATTGTTTTAAGAATTTTGGTTTCATTGTAACCTCAAAAATTGTAGAATGAATTAATTATATTTATATAAATATAAAAATCTATAAACTCTAACAAAGATAAAAATCTCTTGGGTGCTTTTTAAAAAAATTATTTGTATAATATATCCAAGACTCACTTTATTATAAGTACCTCTATATTATCATACTTTACTGATAGGAATCCATATTTTTATGATGAGTTTAAGAAATCTGTAAAAAAAATAATTACCCTATCAAAAAATGTTATTGATAAATATTGATTTTATTTTTGTTTTCCGGCTTTAAGATATGTTTTATTTAAAAAAGAACCGATTATTATTTTTACTTTTCACTTTTCTTTTCACCCTGATAGTTATCAATGTTGTTCATTGCGCTGAAGGGGAAGAAACAGCATACCTTGGAAATCCATTATTTTCCCGAAAAAATATTTATTTATATCAAAGTGCAGTTGGAGGCTTATCAGGACCTGTTGATTATTTTGCAGAGTCTACTTTGTTAAAATTTCGTTTTGCTTCTAAAACTAGACATGCCTTTGCTATACGGCTCAATCATTATGGTTATGGCCCTTACTTATTTACCGGGCAAATAGAAAAGTTTCATTTTGCTGTACTCCTTGGATTTGAATATTTATACAAAATTTTCTCCCCAATTTCCGGAGTTTTTCTTTACCTCGATGCTGGAATTTGCAATTTAGGATTTGCTTTAAGTACAGGTTTTGGAATTGGCGACCGTTTTTTTAATGGTTTTACTGTTAATTTTACTTATTTATATCATTCCTGTTTTTTCTCAGTTCTGGATTTTTATTTTACGATTGTTAAATATCTTAGTTTACGTGGTAAAATTGGTTTGGATATAAAATTTAGTTCTGATCAACTGGAACTTTTTAACTTTTATACCGGTATTTACCCTGGTATAACAATCAAGCGTTTTGTAAAAATAGAGATTGGCGGAGGCGTAACCTTTAATGATAACTATGTTTTTCGCGGGTATGGAGGGATCAACCTTGTCCTTAATTTTGATTTTTAATTATTCAGAAAATGTGGATAGATAACTCTAGAGTTTTAGCTTTTTTTCCTTGGCCAGAGGAAACCAGGGATAAATATCAATAGGTTCATCTTTTAACAAAGAGATAAAGCCGGTTAATTCTTTATTTTCTGTTTCCATTTCGCTGATAAAATTTTTAATCTTTTGATAATTTGCTTCACCTTCTAATGTTAAAATAACAATCATTAATTTCTCAATTGCTTTTTCCATTTTATGTAAATCAAAAGAGATTTTTTGAGAACTATCAATAACAAAAACTCCTTCATTATTAAGAAAGTTCCATTGAATAATACTAGCTTTACCAATAGCATTTTCATTACCAAAGCGAATTGAACGAAACAGGCTAGCCAAAAAAGTTGTGTAAATACTGATTAATGTACAATCCACAATCACACATTTTTTAATTAAATAGATCAAGCTGTATATAGCCATTACATCAGCTTTTGCTTCTTCAATAATTGAGTAAAGATCACGTAAATAATAGGATAGATTATAAAATTGTCCGTCCTTCTCCTTAACTAAACCTGAACCTAATTCATGACTCACTTCGTGCAGCAATATTAAATTAAAATAGGCAGTAAAAGTTACTTTCTCTTTATCTGCAG
>JAKSBL010000715.1 GCA_022361115.1 Spirochaetota bacterium
GAAAAAAATCTTCCCCATTAGGAAGTTCCATTATTTCTCTTTCTACTAATACTAATACAGCATTATAAAAGTAGTCATCCACATCAATATCCGGTATCGGACTAAACTCATGCTTTTCCAATGTTTGAGTCACTGGATCAAATTTAGGCAGATATTTTGATAATAAAGTATCATCATTTTCAAGATAGGCAACTATATGCAGTAAAAAATGCGCTAAAACAGCTCTTGTACAAGGGTCATTAATTTTTAATTTTTTGTCAACAATCAATTCATTTTCTTTGAGTGTGGCAAAAAACTGAGTCCAATTAATCTGTTTTTTATCAGTATACTCTTCAAGATAGGTTGTTTCATAAAAAGTGATCTGTAATACCTGAATGATCTTTAAAGCATTGGATAATACTAACTGAACTGTCTCTACATTTTTAGGCGGACTTTGCATAAATCGATAAGCCAAATCCCTTCTCAATTGATAATAGCCGTGATACTCTGAACTAATTTTAGAAAATGCATCATCATAATGAATGGTTGCTTCTTCGAAATTACCTTCCAAAAAAGCAATATCTCCCAGAAAAAGAACGATCAAACCAGTTGTAGAAGCATTATCCAAAGCAGTCTCAAGAATTTTAACTTTATCCTTAGCTTCTTTGGTTAATAAAGCTTCTAAAATATATAAATTCTCTTCCCGTTTGTTTCTTTTACGGATATCAATCAGAAAAGTTTTGGCTTCAATGGGATTGTTTTTTAAAAAAAAATATTTACCATATAAACTAAAAACCTTTGCTTCAAAATATTTATTATTCTCCGCTTGTACTTCCAGTTTTTTTATAAGATTTCCTGCTTTATTTAAAGAATCCTTTTCACCATTAAATTGAAAATCCAAAAACAATAATTCTGTTTGCTCAATCATGGCAAGAGATTCTTCATCTAACTCTTGTGCCATATTTTCCAGAGATTTACAGCCAATGATGAATAATAATACAAAGATTAAGAATACCGTTTTTTTCATACTATGTCCTTATTTATTAAGAGTATAAGCATAAATGTTACTATCAAAACTGCCGACTACCATTTCATAGTAGGCATCTGAATTAATGTTGGTAAAATAGGGTTGAAAACTACCCTTTACCGGAAAACCTGGCAATATTTCTAATTGATTATCCAATCCAATAATATTATTAGATCCTCCATAGATAAATATCTCATCAATTCGATCCCGATTCAAATCAAACAAGATCAATCTGGATTCCTTATTAATTTGTTCCAGTTGTTTTTCCATAATAACCTCTCCAGCAACATTCACAATGGAAATCTTACCTTTCTGATCAAGGGTAACCACTTCTTTTTGTTTATTGCCAACTAGATTTCCGACAACAGGATCGGCATAATAAACACCAGCCAGTTTAACTGGAAAACCTTTAGGAGCCACCCCATTGGTATCCCAGAGATTCAGTATTCCAGCTTGAGTTAAAAAAACAATGTAAGTGTTTTTCTGCCAGTTAAAATTCGTTATTACAGGAGAACAATAAGAAATTCCCCCTCCTTCTCTTGGCCATCCGTCTCCTTCCTTGCCTTCCTGATCAATCATAATAACTTTACCACTAAAATCTTTAGGAGCAATTAGCAAGTTGTCTTGAAATACACCAGGTTGGGCCAACAAGGGAGTTTTTAACAGGTAATCAATCTGAGTGACTTGACCATTTGAGGCCATCAGATTAATCTTTTTTTCATCCTTATTGTAAAATACCAGTTGATTTTTATAAAAAACCGGAATAAAGAATTTTTTGATTCCTGTTTCTACCGGAAATGGGGCAACCGTTTTTCCTTTAAAATCATAACGATTTACCTGCCCATTATTTGAATATATCTGAATATACTGTGATTTTTTTTCCTGATTAGGTGGAATAATTTCACTTTTAGCAGGAACATCAATAGGAAAACCTGAAAGGGGGTGATTGTTTATATCACAAAGCCAGAGCTTATCTTTTTTAGTGATATATAAAAACTCATTAATAGAAGAACCTAAAATATTGGTACTGATTACTTTTGATTCTAAACCCTCAGGAACTTTTTTAGGAAAACCAGGAAATAACTTAGTTTTATTTACATTTTCTCCATAAGCAGCAATATCGACTTTTATTTTATTTTCAGAAAAATTGAGTGTTACTACACCTTTTTCATATAATTTTAAAAGGTCGGTAATTAAATTATTCGTATCTAAAAATTTTGGTACTGCTGTGGCTAAGTCATAATAAAGAAATATATTGGCATTATCAGGGGAATATTTTGTTGTCATTTTATAATCATCTAGGCGAGCTAAAATTTCTTTTGTGTTGCTTTTGTTTTCTACTTCCACAAGATTTTGAGGATTCATAGAAAGAAAGAGATAGTCATCTTTAATAAGATAATATGGAGTATCAAATCCCTTGGTTAAGGAATCGACAATCAGTTGAATCACTCCAGGGAATGTTATTTTTTTCAAAACCACATCTTCATAAGTCCAGGTGCTGTCTGTATCTAAAAATAGTGAAGCATCCAGCTTGGCTAATACATTATCAATAGCCTTTTTATTGCTGATATTAAGAAAAATAACAGGATCAGAGTTAGTATTTAAGTTAAATAGTCCTAATTCTGAACCAATCCAGCTGAAAATTAACTCTTCAATATCCATTTTAACAGCTATTTTTGCCCATTTATTCACTTTTTCAATTAACTCATCATATTTCTCTCCCTGAAAATAGAGAAAAATTTCATAAAAATCTTTAAAGGATTTAAAATTAATGGAAGTATAAATATTAGTGGAATCAGGTAAATAATTTAAAACCCCTAGTTTTCCCGACTTATAGCTTGCAAAGTCTTTTAACTGTTGATTATCTGTAGAAAAATTTGTGAATGCACTCAAAAATAAATCTGTATTAGATAAATTTAATGACAGCGAAGCTTTTTGACTGGGTTGAATTTCATCTAAAATCAGGTTTGCTTCTGTAAAACTATTACTGGCAATTTTTAACAACTCTTCAGAATTTAAATAGATTTCAGCAATCCCATCTCGCCTTACTTCCTTCTTTAAGCGAGCCAGTTCTTTATCTCCATAGATATGATTATCTTCTTCATGGTTCTTTAACAGGGAAATCATTTGATTTTCATTCATTGCCAGAAATATTAAATTTTTCTGAAAATAAAAATAGAGTTCAAATTGTTGATTATAAGTCATTTTGATACTTCCACTGGATAACTTTTCCAGTTCTAGATTTTCTAATTGAACCAATGAAGTGAATAATGGAACCAGCCTGGTAATCATGGACTTAAATTTAGGATCTAAAATAAGAACAGGAGCATAATTTCTATCCAGTATAATATCAGTTCTGATTTCTAATAAATTTCGAAAAAAGAAATTTTTAGCTAAATCCTTGGATTTATACTCTAACAGGGTTTTATTTAATGCTGCTAACTGTTCATTTGCTAAAATAATTTCTGCCGCACGCAAATCAATTAAATTATCATACAAATCTTTAATCGAGTCTACTTTAATATACATTAAATAATCTGATGAAATATATTCAGTCGAATCATCTCTGGTAAATAAATAATAAAAATAAAATCCTGCCACAAGTAAAAAAACAATAACCAGAATTATAGCAATTACCTTTAAAAGAGTCTTCCCAAAACCAGCAGCCATATCATCCCCTATTCAAATCTTTTTAAAATTGATTATATATTTTTAATGGTTTTTCTAACTTCAGATATATTATTATGCTAAAAATCCCATAAATGTCAATAAAAATGGAGGAAACACAGGAAATTTTCATTAGCACATTGTGATAAAGCAAATTAAATATCTTGATCTCTCAATAAAATGATCATTTTCCAATAATCACCTTTTTGGATAATCACACTGCTCTAAAATAAACCTTGATTATTTTGATCATGTTAGCAGAACAAGTTGTGCAAATAAATATCAGTCATGCCGTATCTGTATATTTAGGAAAGCAAATCAATACAAAATGAAATTAATTTTCTTGCTTTCTCTATTTTTTACTGATATAGTTGAAAAGGCAAATTACTATTCACTTTATTGTGACCATTGCTATCATGAGCTTAGGATTACTTTTCGAATATATATCCTAATCAATAATATAATTTTTTTAAAGGTGAAGTATGGCTTTTTTTATAACCATGCAAATACTTAGATAATTTACATATATTTATTGCTTTTTGGAAACCATGTGTTATAAAAAAATCTATTCCATACTTTAATCCTAAAAACCTGTCATTTATAAGGAATTTTATGAAATATAAATCAAAAGGTGAGCTTGAAGCAAAAATAACTGAGGCAATTATTAAATTTGAAAAAGATTATATGGGAAGAGGACCGAAAGCAACAAAAACCTATTTGATTGAAGATATGGTATTTATTCGTCTCAATGGGGTTCTTACACCTGCAGAGGAAAAATTAACAGAAACTGCAGAAGGTGCTAAACTATTAAAAGACACAAGAGTTCAACTTCTGGAAAATGGCAGAAAAGTTTTAGAAAACCTTATGTATAACATAACCGGTCAAAATGTAGTTAGTTTGTATTCTGATATTAGTACAAAAAGAGGTGAAAGGGTAATTGTCTTTGTTATGGATATTAATATTGAAAAATTATTTTAATAATCCTAAATGTCTTGACTATAAAATAAAAAAACGTTATATATTTTGTAAATAATTGGAAGATCGATAAAAGCTCTGTTTGATCAGGGAGTTTTGAGATAAGCCAATATTGAATTTTTGTTATTCTCTTTGTGAATAGCAGGCATTCAATATTGGCTTTTTTTTTACACTTTATAAAGCAGGAGTAATTATTATGAAAAAAATTGAATTAAAGTACTTGTATATTTTAATTGGTATTATTATTAATATGTGTCTTGGTGCAATTTATTCATGGAGTATTTTCCGTAAACCTCTGGAAGAGTTACTCAACATCAATTCCACATCCAGCGGACTTCCCTATATGGTTTTTTTAATCTCTTATGCGATAACAATGCCAATTGCCGGTAATTTTATTAAGAAAACCGGCCCTCGTTTGATGACATTAATCGGAGGCATTATTGTTGCACTAGCCTGGATACTTTCAAGTTTTGTAACTGATATAAAATTAATAACTATCACCTATGGTGTTTTAGGCGGTATCGGAGTAGGAATTGTTTATGGTGTACCAATGGCAGTTTCTGCTAGATGGTTTCCTGATAAAAAAGGTTTTGCTGTAGGTTTAACTCTATCAGGCTTTGGGTTATCGCCCTTTGTTACAGCTCCATTATCCCGGTATCTCATTTCACAATTTGGGGTTTTTCCGACTTTTCGTATTTTAGGATTTATATTTATTGGAGTAATCATCCTGCTGGCCCTCCCTCTTAAAGTACCAGAAAATGGAGTAAAAAATAAACAACAGGATGCTGGCAAAAATCAATCAGTTTGGTCTGTTATTAGTGATAGTAAATTCATTGTTCTCTGGATATGTTTTATTATAGGAGCATTTACCGGTTTGATGGCTATCAGTATTTCCAGCCCTGTTGCAGAGGAGATAGTAGGCCTCAATCCTATTATTGGTGCATTAACAGTTGCATTATTCTCTATTTTTAATGGTACAGGTCGTCCTTTGTTTGGAATAATTACCGATAAGGTACATTTTAAAAAAGCAGCCATTCTTTCTTTTTCATTAATTATTTTAGCTGCAATTATGATGCTACAGGTAAAAAAAGGAAGTGTATTGCTTTATATTGTTGCATTTTCATTATTCTGGTTAAATCTCGGGGGCTGGTTGGCCATAGCTCCGACAGCTGTATCAAACATGTTTGGTGCTGAGAATTACGCACGAAATTATGGTGTTTTATTTACCGCCTATGGTGTTGGAGCAATTATATCCAATTTGACTTCAGGATTAATCAGGGATTATTTCGGCAGTTATACCTTTGTTTTTTATCCAGCTATTATCTTTGCTATCTTTGGTATATTGCTTATTGTATTTACTTTCAGAGAAAAAAAAACTGTTGAATACGAAAGGTTGGCAGAAAATAATAGTGTTAGCTAAACATAAGTGAATATGTCATATCAGTTTATTATATTAGGAATTCTTATTATTTTGTCTGCTTTTTTTTCTGGTACAGAAACAGCTTTTACCTCATTATCAAAAATAAGAATACAGCATTTACTGGAACAGAAAAAGAAGGGGATCAAGCTTGTAAAAGCATTAAAAGATGAAAACGAAAGATTAATAATAACAATATTAATCGGCAATAATTTAGTAAATATTGCTGCTTCATCGATTGCAACATCTATTGCTATTGAAGTTCTTGAATCAAATGGTATTGGTGTTGCGATTGGTTTAATGACAATGATTATTTTAATTGCTGGTGAAATTTTTCCAAAAACAATAGCTATTTCCAAAAATGAATTTATTGCTATAAATTCAGCACCAGTTATACAATTATTGCAATTTGTTTTGTTTCCTTTAATAAAATTTTTAGAGATTATTGTATATTCTGTTTCATTACCATTTAGAAAAGAAGTAACAAAACCTATTATTACTGAAGCAGAAATAAAAAGTGTTGTTAGACTTGGGGCTCATGCAGGAGAAGTAGAAGAAGATGAGCTGGAAATGATTCAGAATATCTTCAGGTTTTCTGATATGAAAGTCAGAGAAATAATGACTGATCGTAGTCAGATTTATGCTATAGATGTTAACCTTGAAATAGATGAAGTCTGTGATGAATTAATACAAAAAGGATTTTCCCGTATTCCTGTTTTCAAAGAAAAAAATGACAATATTGTTGGTATATTATATACCAAAGATTTATTACAAGCAATTATAAAAAAAGATAAAAATATTTCTATTGAGAATATTATGAGAACACCGGTCTTTATCCCCGAGACAATGCTTTTGGATAATATGTTAAAAGAATTCCAACAAGAAAAAGTTCATATTGCTCTGGTTGTTGATGAACATGGCGGAATAAGCGGCCTTGTAACTATTGAAGATTTATTAGAAGAAATTGTAGGTGATATTATTGATGAAACGGATAAAGAAAAAGTATTCATTAAGAAGGTTAGTAAAAATAAATATATTGTTAAAGCCGAAACAGAAATTGAAATAATTAATAAGGAATTAGGGTTAAAATTAGATGAAAAAGCAGATTATGAAACCATAGCAGGTTTTGTTTTATCAAAACTTAAATATATACCAAAAGCTGATGAAGAAATTACCTTAAATAATTATATCATTAGAGTTACCAAGGCTAATAACAAAAGGATCATTGAACTGGAAATTATAAAAAAATATCGGTAATCAAAAAAAAACCATTTATTTACTCAAGTTTTTTTAAGCAAATCCTATATACACAAACTGTACTGTTTTAGATAAATCTTTTTCGGCTGCTTAATGCCATTAAATTCTTCAACTCCACAGGTGATGCTGCATTTTTCCACTTTTTTTTGAAATCCTTTTCTCCAATCAGTGTTGCGATTGAAGCAAGGCATTTTAAATGAAGTAACCTTTTTTCAGGAGTCCCTCCCAGTAGGAATACCGCTTTAATCTTATCTTCCTCTTCTGTAAATCTGATTCCATCATTGCAGCGTACAATGGTCATAAACATTTTTTCGCTGCCATCAATAATAATATGGGGGATTGCTAAAAAATCTGATAAAGCTGTATTGGATTCTTCCTGCCTTTTTATAAATCTTTTCATTACTTCCTGCTCTTCCATGTCTATTTCTCCGGCAATATCTTTGACCACATGTTTAAGCATTGTTTCAAAATCCATAGGATACTCCAAATCAAAAAATTTTGCATTTTTGATGAGTTGGTCAAAATTATCCTGTTCAATATTATCTCTATCAATGATAATATCCCGAAGCTCATCCTCAATCGAGTTGGCAATCAGATTTTTATCAACAATTTTTTTCAAAAGATTTAGAAGTACAAACTCTTTATCTTTTTTCTTGTGTCCATAAAACATATAAATACAAAAACTGATAAAAAGAAAAGAAAGGCTAATTTCAATAGCCTGCATACCGAGATCAATAATAAAAAAAGAGAACAATATAATTGAAATGATTTGTGTCCATGGATAAAAAGGCGACTTAAAGCTTGGTTTATAATTTATTATTCCACTCTCTCGAAATATAATAACTGAGAGATTGGTAAGAACATAGGATGTTAAAATAACTGTTGAAGCAGTCTTTACCAAAATCTCAAGAGGGAGCAACAGTGACAGATAAATAACCAGACCTGTTAACAGAATAGATATTACCGGAGTATTATATTTTTTATTGATCCGGGCAAAAACACCTGGAATAAGATTGTCCCTACTGAGAGCCATAGGATACCGTGATGCAGACATGATTCCTGCATTTGCTGTTGTAAAAAAAGCTAAAAACGAAGCAATTATAATAATGAAATACCCTGCAGGTCCCATAATTTTTTTTGCAGAATCAGCAACTGGAGTCAATGATTGGGACAGAGCATCTGGTTGTAATGTTCCGGTAATTACTATGGTAATAAATGTATACAGTAATGATACCACGACAATGGAGGAAATAATTCCCAAAGGGATGTTTTTTTTGGGATTTTTTACTTCTTCAGAAATATTTACCACTTTCAAGAGTCCCCCAAAGGAGATAAAAATAAAACCAGAAGTGATAATGATATCATTTACTTCCTTAGTAAAAAAAGGCTCAAAATTAGATACATCTATTACAGGTACCCCTGCAACGATAAAACCGATTAGGATGGCTAATAAACCGACTAGCATTAAAGTTTGAAATATAGCCGCTTCCTTAACTCCTACAATATTCAGAACAATAAATAAAAGGGTAATGACTATCCCCGAAATCAGAGGACTGATTCCTATATAGATAAAAACAATTTCTGCAATGCCAAAAATAGCAAATGAACTTTTTAAGGTTAGTGCAAACCAGCCGAAAATTCCAGAAATAGTCCCAAATAAGGGGCCTAATGATTTATTAATATAGTAATAATCTCCTCCAGCTTTCGGCATTGCTGTAGAAAGTTCAATTACACCAAGTATTCCCATCAACCCCAATAAACCAGCCATTAAATAAGAAATTGACATGGCAGGTCCTGCCTTAGAAAAAGCAAGTCCCGGTAATATAAATATACCTGAGCTGATCATAGCACCGGAAGCAATACTAAAAACACCAAAAAAATTAATCCCTTTTTTTAATTCCATTAATACTTTCCCTATTATTATTGAGAAGTTTTTACTCTTAAAGCATATTAATTCAAATATCTCCCAGTGTCAATATTTTTTACAGAATCAATTTCTCTTTCTATATCTGCGATTATGGAATATATGTAATCCAGGCAATTGCAGTTAAAAAAACAAAGTACTCAGCATTGATCCGTCAGGTAAATTATGGCATGGCAAAATTTTTCCAAACAGACAAAATGATTTGTCAATAGACAGAAGGGTCTGAAAAACTGATAAGATGCAATTAAATCCTCTCTTCGTGTTTTTGTCAGCTTTATAATAGGCTTTTGACTCACTCTCAAAGGTTTATTGTTAATTGAAAATTATTGATAAAATCTATTTATGCTTAAAAATGATTTTAATTGGTACTCCAGAATACCCAAAATGTTCTCGTAACCGATTAATAATGTATTGTTCATAATTTTTAGTTAATAGACTCCGTTTATTTAAAAAGAAGATAAATTCAACAGGAGGGGCACTCACTTGAGTTCCGTAAAAAATCTTTAACACTCCTTTTTTTGATGATGGAGAATACTTTCTAATCACTTCCTGAATAAAATCATTGAGTTGTGAAGTTGTAATTTTTTGATGTAATTGGTAATGTAAATCAACAGCTTTTTTTAAGAGTTTATTCACTCCATAGCCTGTTTTAGCAGAAATTGGAACCACTGGAGCATAATCAATTTGGGGAAATTTAAATTGAATAAATTCTTTTTTTTTCTTCAACAAATCAGGATGCTTATCCATTAAATCCCATTTATTTAATGCAACAATCAAGCCTTTTCCATATTTGACAATTTGATCAGTAATTTTTTTGTCCTGCTCTGATAAATCTTCTTCTGCATCAATAACCAGAATAATAATATCAGCCTGGTTGATTGTTTTAATTGCCCGGTTTACTGAATAGTATTCTAAATCTTCTGTTACCTTTGACTTACGTCTGATTCCTGCTGTATCAAGTATCACAAATTCATGATCTTCAAATTCAAATTCTTCATCAACTGTATCTCGAGTCGTTCCAGCCAAATGGGATACAATACTCCGTTCTTTGCCAATGATTTGATTTAATAAGGAAGATTTCCCTACATTAGGCTTACCCACAATGGCAATCTGGATTTTTGATTCATCTGCTGGTTCAAAATCCAGGGTTTCACTATCGGTTGATTCTGAGTGCTCTTCATCAAAGAGCAACTTTTCTGCTTTTTCTAATAACAAATCAATGTTTCGGTTATGAGCTGCAGAAATGGGAATTGGATCACCAATCCCATATTGATAAAAGTCATGAATGTAAATTTCCTTTTCCGGGCTATCACATTTATTCATAATAAATAAATAGTTTTTTTGATATTTTCTCAACAATTGAACATACTCTTGCTCAATCGGCAATAATTGGCCTGCTTCTACCATAAAAAAGATTAAATCTGCATCTTTGAGTAATTGATAGGATTTTTTTTGGACATGAGGATTGATTTCATCTTTCTCATCCGTTAATCCACCAGAATCTCGAATTTTTACCTTTTTATCATTAATGTAAAACTCCCCATAAAGGATATCTCGAGTGACTCCTGGTATAGGATCAATAATAGCCTTACGGGATCCAATCAGTCTATTAAACAAGGTTGATTTTCCAACATTAGGCCGGCCCAAAATGGCAATAATTTTTTCTTTATTCATTTTCAGTTCCAATTCTTAAGCTTTCATTTTTCAATATTTATTTGAGTTTTAATGAAATATTCATTGAGGTTGATTCATTCTCCAAACTACTCTAGCCTGGATGACTCTTTTTTCTATGAAATATACGGCAAGTCAATCAGTATTATTTAGATATTGAGGTGATTGTCAATCCAGTGTTTTACCATGCTTCGATTTTCTTCTGCAGTACCATTTTTAATTACCTTTTTAGCTAGTTCCTGAGCTTCTTTGTAGTGGATACTGCGAATCACTTTTTTTAACTCCAATATCTTAATTGGTGTCATAGAAAGTTCGTCTATACCCAGCCCCATCAAAACGAGAGCACAACCAATATCAGAACCCATTTCACCGCAAACACTAACCGTAATGCCGTTTGTGTGGGCATTCTCTATGGTTAATTGAATGAGTTTTAATACAGAAGGATGGAGAGGTTCGTATAAATAGGCAATTTTTTGATTACCCCGGTCACAAGCTAGCGTATATTGAATGAGATCATTTGTACCAATACTAAAGAAATCACAAACCTTTGCTAATTCTCCTGAAGTCAGAGCACAGGATGGAGTTTCTACCATGATTCCTAAAGGTATATCTTCCACAAATTTAATTTTTTCTTTTCGTAGATCATCCTTTACTTCTTCAATAATCTCTTTAGCTTCAATGACTTCTTCCACAGTTGAAACCATGGGAAACATAATTTTTAATTTTCCATAAATTGAAGCCCGGTATAGTGCTCTTAATTGAGTCTTAAATATCTGTTTATTAGCCAGGCAAAAACGGATTGCTCGCCAACCTAAATTCGGATTTAATTCTCTGTTAGTTATTCCATCCAGAACTTTATCACCACCTAAATCGAGAGTACGAATAGTGACTTCATCACTATTTAACTGCTCTAAAATAAATTTATAGGCATTAAATTGTTGTGTTTCTGTTGGTAAGACCTTTCTTTTCTTAGAAAGATAAAGAAATTCAGATCGATATAAACCAACTCCGCTTGCTCCGTAATGAATAACTGAATCAATTTCCTGCTCTGGTATTTCCATATTTGCCCGGAGCTTCAGTTCTTTTTCATCTAAAGTTACAGCAGGAAGCCCTTTGATCGTTAGGTATTCCTGTTCTTTTTCTTCATATTTTTCTTTAATAAGTTGATATTTCTCTAACAAATCTTCATCGGGATCAATGATTAATTCACCATTGATTGCATCCAGTATAATTAAATCGCCAGTGTTTATTTTATGAGAAATATCTTTAATTCCAACAACTGCAGGTATGGCAAGAGAACGGGCTAATATAGATACATGAGAAGTTTGCCCACCCAGTTCTGTCACAAAACCCAGGATATGTTTTTTATTCATACTTGCCGTATCGCTAACCGAAAGATCAGAAGCAATAATTATGACATCTTCTTCAATGTCTGCTAAAGAGTTATTTTTTTGAGTAAGGAGAATTTGAATCAGTTTTCTACCTAAATCCAGAATATCAACTGCTCGTTCCTGGAAGTAAATCTCCTTCATTTGAGTAAATTTTTTATAAATCTCATCTACAACCTGGTAAATAATCCATTCCAGATTTTTCTTTTTTTCACGAAGGTTATTGACAACTTCCCCAATTAACATCTGATCTTCAGTCATCAATATGTGGGCATCCAAAAACTTTGCTTCATCTTCACTCATCTCTTCAATCAATTTTTTTTGAAGAACTAAGTACTCTTTTTTTGTTTTTCTTAAAGCAGTATAAAACCGGTCAATTTCCAGTTCAACTTGGTATTCAGATATCGAGAATTTAGGAATTAATACTTCTTGATTATAAATGAGCGCTTTACCAATTACTATTCCAGATGCAGCAGCGAGCCCATGATATATTTCCATTAGCTTTTTATCCTGAAGAGTCAATCATTTTTTAAAAGCTCTAGCAAAGTAAAATTTTGAATGATAAGGTGCTGTTTTTTCAAAATCAGAATTACTTGAACTTCACTTTATATTATTTTTGTAATCAAATCTGACAATTTAGACCATATTTATTTTAGCATTCTTTTCAGTTTTTGGCAATACTTTACAATTGATTATGATTCATTAAAGCAGATTATATCTCAAAAGAAAGTTAATTGGCGATTTTTAAAAAAGCAACTATATTGATAAAAAGGGAAGAAGTGTAAAATTTGATATTTAAATTTTAATTAAATTTATATTTTTTATAATTATTTTGTAAATTTGATTTGCTTTTTTCTGAAAAGATGGTAATATCTTTTTATCGGTTTTCTATTTTTTGGATTTTTTATCTAAAAATAGTTATACTAGTATGGTGTATGAAAATGAATAATGATTGTGCCTCAGATATGACTCGATATTATCGTTGTCAAACCAATATCTGCTATCAAAGCCAACTATTTGGTGAACAAAAAGGTGACCATTCCAGCAAGGTTCTAATGCTATTTGCAGAGATTTACTCTTTTTTAGCTCACGAGTATGATCTGAACATAGTTCCTAATCTTATTATCAATTTTGGAAATACCCCTAAATTTAAAAAATGGTTTTGGAATATCAAACACCGTTTAGGAGAAGAGCTGCAGGCAGATCCAAATTATCATGATATTGGCACATGGATTGGAAAAGGATTTTTCTTTAAAATTTTGATCAATATCCTGTTGGATAATAATAGAAAAATGGACCAAATCAATTTCTATCAACCTGTACTTATGAAAAAAATTGTTCAACGGCAAAACGTTCTGCTTCAACAATTATTAAAAGAAAAACAACACTGTCCTTATCAAAAAATAGGCTTGGAAATGATCCGGGATGGATATATTCTTTTAAATGAAAAAATTATTCTAAATGAAAAAAACGAATACTTTTTTTCATCCAATCTGATTTACTAATCTCCACTCACTGTTACTATTAGATTTCTGTTCCTAGGTTTATTATCTGAATCAATTAGTATTATCTGTTGCCAGGTACCCAAAACAATATCTCCATCTTTTACCGGGCAGGTAATCTGTGGTCCGATAAGAGAAGCTTTTATATGTCCATCGCCATTTCCATCTCCCCAAGTATTGTTATGCTGATAGTTTTCTCCCCGTGGAATAATCCGGTTTAAAAATGCAGGAAAATCTTCCTTTAAACCTGGCTCATATTCAATAGTTGTTATAGCAGCAGTTGATCCGATATGAAAAACATTGACTAGACCATTTTCAATTCCACTGTCTCGGACAATAGTTGTTACCCTTTCTGTAATATCATAAACAGCGTCAAATGCTTTTGAATGAAAATGAATACTTTTTTGATAAACAGCCATATTAAATCCTTTATTTTTAAATTTTTTCC
>JAKSBL010000208.1 GCA_022361115.1 Spirochaetota bacterium
AATAATGCTAGTCCCGGACCTGATGTTGAACCTGCCGGAACTTCTAATTTTTATTTAATTGGTGGGGCAGGTTGTTTAAGTGATTCAAATTCCAGATTAATAAATTATTCAGGTATTGAATCCCAGGCTCAAACCGGTACTTTGCTGGATAGTTTTACCAGAACAAATGAGAATGAAAACTGGGTATATTTTAATGGTGTCAGCCCTTCCCAGGGTGAACATATTGGTAATAAATATTACTTTAAAATTGTTGTTGAGGTGACTGCTGGTACCAGAAAAAATGCCTATCAGGTGGACATTTCCTATAGTAACTCAGGTAATCCAACCAGTGTAACCAATGTGAAAACCTTTGCCTATAATTGGTGTATCAGTTTAACGGATGACCCAACCCATATCTGGAATATTTATCCCTTAGTGCCTGAAGGCTCTGAAGGCAATAACCTGCAAGTTATTACTCATGATATGGATAGTGGTGAATCCATGGAATTATATGATAAATCAAGTGTACAGCAGGCTCCTGATCCAACTCCTTCCGGAAATGGTGTACAAAATACAGACAATTATGCCATTGTAGTTGCTGAAACCAATGGAACCTGGCAGTTAGTGATAACCGAAGTAAATGACAATGCTGGCCAAGGGGAAAACACAACTGAATTCTGGTTTACCAGGGATGATACTGGTGAATTTCTCCGAGCTTATTCAGCTGATTATGATCCGCCAGTTGCTGACCACGTTGCACTATCAGATGAAGATGGTATTGCTCAAGCTGATGGTGTTGATTTAGAACAAATCACCTTACAAATAGTCGATGGTTCCAACACTCCTCTGCCCTATAGTTATAATGTTTATGTCACAGTAAATGGTTCTGCCTTAATTGATTCCAGCAATAATAGCACTGGCGCTGGATCAATTAATGCTAACAATACAGTAGTCACCACTGCCAGTGATGGAATCGGCTGGATAAAAGTAAAAGATGGAACTGCAGAGACAGTGACAGTGACCTTAACGACTGATGGAACCAATGGCTCAGATAATTTTGGGGCTGGTGCTGATGATACCATCACTATTGATTTTCAAACCAATCCACCCCCAACCATGAGTTCCAGTGGCAATATGACTTTCACTGTGGGTGATCCGGCTACAGCCATTAATGTAATTACTATCACGAATTCTCCAGTTACCAACAGTATTACTACTGGTAATGATATTTCCATACAGATCCCTGCTGGCTTGGATTGTATATTTAATCCTGCAGCGAATACTCCTACTTTTGGCGGGACTGCTAGTGGTAATGTTGCCGGCACTGTTACTTTTAGTGGTGGAAATAAAATCATGACTATCGATGTGACTACAAATTTTGCAACTAATGATACTTTAACAATAGATGGGTTACAATTTCAAACTTTTGCTTCTGAATCGAGTGGTTCTCTCACTATGAGTTATGATGGTGGTTCAACTTACTCAGTCACGGATGATAAAGTTTACTCTATTTTGGATGTTAATCCGCCTACAATTGTGTCCAGGCAAACAGTTGATCTGGATGTAGATGGCCAGATCGATGCCATTCATATTACTTTTAGTAAAAATATTGATGATACAACAGTAACCGCAGGTGATTTTGATGTATCCGTTTATATTGGGGAAGCTTTTTCTTCAACAACAAATGGCTATACTGCCAATGATAATGATATTTACATTACTTTTACTGAAAGTGGTAGTTCAGATACAGCTGCTACACCTACTCTCCAGTATACAGCAGGAACTTTGACTGATTTGACTGGCAATGCTCTGGCAAATGATGGGCCTACTGCCTGTCTAGATGCGGCTCCTGCAGCTATAACTGGATATACATTAGCTGCTGATAATTCGACAATTTCTGTTGATTTTTCAGAACCAATTTATGGGGATGCTGGGGCTTCTACTCCTATTGCAGCTGGTGATTTTACCTTAGTTTTTAATCAAAATGGGGGTACAGCTACTAATTGTGTGATAGCTGGATTAAGTGGAGCTTATGTTGGAGGAGAAACTACAGTAACCTTTAACTTAACTGTGACTGGCAGTCCGTCAGGGGTGGAAGATATTACTATTGGCTCTGCCAATGATACTTCTGTTTATGATGCCCAGGGAAATCCTACATTAACAACTGAAACAACTGGTGTTGTTTTATTAAATGGAACTATTACTGCTCCAGTCATTTCTGATACCCGAGCAGTGAATGGGGCTGATCAGATTTATGTTGAATTTGATCAAGCAGTGCAAAATGCTGGTGGAGGAACTTTAACAGCAGCCAATTTTAATTATAATAATGTCTATGCTGCTGGTATCACCGTATCTGGAGTTACTGACATTAGTTCTGGAAGTAATCCTCAAACTCAATATATTTTAACAGTGAGTACTGTTTTAACAGATGAGCATATTGTTAGTGATTCTATTAATTCGGTGAATATTGAAAATCCTTCTAGTTTAGCAATGAACGGGGGAATTAATTATGCGGTTTCTTCCCTGGGAATTAATTTTTTTTATCAGGTAAATGCTGAGGATTTTGTACATAAAGGGACTAGCTGGCAGATTAATGATTTTGATGGATCAGAGCAAATTGATATTCAATCGTTACGTGTGCTGGCTGATGTAAATATTAATATTGTCCCATATGATACTGCTACTCCCGTCCTTTATTATGATGTTTTTAATAATACCAGCAGTGCTGAATTTTGGACTCCTGCTTCTAATAGTGATGCTGTTGCAGTGACCGGCACCAGTACGGGTGGAAACAGCTGGCGTTTTCAAATTTCTGATAATGATGCTAGACTGGAAGATGGAAAAATATTATCTTTTGTATTCAGGATAAATGGATTGGATTGTTATCGGTCTAAAAAGGATGTATCCTCTTCTGGCTTTTCTCCTTATGATGCTCATACTTACATGATCACCTTAAATGAAATTAAAGATCAAGGTCAGAATGTAAATATTCTCAATAATGTTATTAATCCAAATAATGGGGATAAAGTGAGTTTTGTATATGAATTAGATCGTTCCGGGCCGGTTAGTATTATGGTATACGATTTATCCCGTAACCTGGTGATGGTTTTAAAAAGTGAAACCGAATCAGCAGGTAAACATTCGGTAACCTGGAATGGCAAGAACAATCATGGTAAAATTGTAGCCCGGGGGGTTTATTTTATCCGCATCAGAGCTCCAGGAATTAGTAATCAAATCCGTAAAGTTTTAGTCATAAAATAAGTCTTTAAAAAAAGAACTCAGGAAACAATATGTTAAACACTGTTTTTATCACTGGTGGTGCAAAGAGAATTGGCAGGGCTATTGCATTTTATCTGTTAAGTAAAGGTTATAACCTGGCCATACATTATAGAAAATCCTCTAAAGAAGCAAAAGAGCTTCAATCATTCTGTATGGATCAAGGTAAAGAGTGTCGTCTATATCAAGCTGATCTTTCCAATATTACTGAAACCACTGAAATGTTTCAGCAGGTCTTAAATGATTTTCCCCGACTCAATCTATTGATCAATAATGCATCTGTTTTTCAGAGAGCTCCCCTTTTAAACACCGAGCCTGATCTGCTGAATCAGACTTTTACTATCAATTTTTTTGTTCCTTATCTCCTCAGTCAAGCTTTTGGAATTCATATAAAAAACAATGACCAGGCAGGTCAGATCATCAATCTGATTGATACTAAAGTTAACAAACATAATTTTTTTTATTCAGCTTATACCTTATCCAAACAAGCTCTTTATCACCTTACTCTGCAATCAGCCAAAGAACTTGCTCCGCATATCAGAGTCAATGGAATTTGTCCAGGCGTCATTCTGGCTCCTGAGGGTACGGATCAGGAGTATCTGGAACCAATCTTAAAGCATGTTCCTTTGGGGAAAAAAGGAACTGTGGAGGAAATTACCCAAACTGTGGGATTTTTGCTTGATAATCAGTATCTCACTGGCCAGGTGATTTATGTGGATGGAGGGCAACATATTTGACCCTTCAATCGTGATACTCTAGCTGAAAATCCTTGAAAGTAAATCACCATTAAAATGTTGGAAAAGATCGGTAAATGTTAAAATTGACATATAATACTCCTTTTCGCAGATGAGCTGCCTGGATATTACAGCAGAAATATCCTGTCTAACAAAAAGGACATAAAAAAACTGCAAACCAGGCGACTTGGGGCCATTATTTTATCTCTTTTAACTAGCAATGATATAGATTATAAATATTTAAAATACAGGAGGATTAATATGAAAACAATTTTAGTTTCAGGTGCTGGATCAGGTATTGGAAAAGCAATATCGATTAAACTAGCTAATGAAGGGTATTCCCTTATTTTATTAGGACGAAATGAGAAAAATCTTATTTCCACAAAGGAACAATTAAACAAACCAGAGCAACATAAGCTTGTTGTAGCTGATATCAAAAATGCAAATTCCATTAAAAAAGGACTAATAGAAGTAAAAATATCATCATTATCTGGGATTATTGCCAATGCAGGATTAGGTGGTGAAAATTACTATGGGCCTAATGATAGATGGCAGGATATCATTGATACGAATTTAACTGGAACCTATAATTTAGTGAATGAATCATTGGAATATTTAAAGGATAATAA
>JAKSBL010000195.1 GCA_022361115.1 Spirochaetota bacterium
AGGTAAATGGTTTAAAAGCTGCCTTTAAAGAACTTTATCACAATTGGGGAGTATCTGAAAAGCCAGAGATTCACTGTGGATTAGGTTCAGTAAAGACTAATATTGGCCATTTGGAGCTTGCAGCAGGTGTGGCTGGAGTAATCAAAGTATTGTTACAGCTTAAAAACAAGGTACTGGTGAAAAGTTTGCATTCCGAAAATATCAACCCCTACATTAAATTAAAAGACAGTCCCTTTTATATTGTTAGAGACCGTCAAGATTGGAAAGCTTTGAAGGATTCACACGGGAATGAGATTCCTAGAAGAGCAGGGATTAGTTCCTTTGGAGCCGGCGGATCAAATGTACACATGATTATTGAAGAATATCCAGAGAAATATTACCAAACAACTGAAAGCTTTGAGGGTATTTTTATTTTATCTGCTCATAATCAGGAGTATTTAAATCGCTATGCAGAAGTCTATATTACTTATTTACAAGCTATACAAAATAGTAAAAAAGATTCAAACCAGTTTTTTAATGAATTGATTTACACTTTGCAAATTGGCCGAAAAGCCATGCAATACCGATTAGCCATTGTGGCTGCCAATGTGAAAGACATTATTCAAGGCTTAATCGCTTTTAAAAAAAATGATCTGGCTAGCCGTAAAAATATATTTATCGGAACTGTAGAAGATCAAAAAAATTTTTGTGAGAATTACAGTGGTGACAATAAGCAAACTGCAACAGCCTGGACAACAGGCATCAATATAAATTGGCAAAGTTTTTACCATAATAAAAATATCAGCAAATTATCTTTACCGGTTTACCCATTTACAGGCAAAAATTATTGGATAACTAAAAGAAAATCAAGTGAGGCAAAAGTTGAAAATCTCATCTATTATCAACCTTATTGGCAAGAAGCATCCATTGATCTGCCAAACAAAGCTCTGCCAGCTAAAGCGATTCTCTTGATTTATGGCTGTTACAGCAGGGTACGAGATAACTTAGAAAATCAATTATCGGATGGTTTTGATTTGTTTTTCATTGAAGGTAAAAATTTTAAGAATGAAATCAATGATCTACTAAAAAAAATGAAAGATCAGAAAGGGAGGAGTGTTACTTTTCTCTATTTTAATGATCAACTTAGCCAGCAGGAGGAATTTCAAGATATTCAAAATTGCTTTGCTATTCTCCAGCAGAATCAGCAGTCTGGATTGATCCAAAAAATAATCTTTTTTTATCCTGAGTATGATGAAAAGGGTTTACCCAATCCATTTAAAAGTAGTATTTCCGGTTTTTCTAAAACCATTCATTTATTAAATCCTGAAATTATTTTTAAGACAATAAAACTCAAGCCCTATCCAACCAACATGATCACAAGAATCATACAAAATGAAATTGATCATACTGGTAACATTCATGAAATCTATTATTCCAATGATCAAAGATATATTAAAAACTATAAAAAGGTCAGCCAGTTTTTAGAAAATCCACTAATAGAGATCAAGGAATCTGGTACCTATTTAATAACTGGTGGTGCTGGAGGACTAGGATTACTATTTGCAGAATATTTATTAAACAAACACCACATTCATTTAATTTTACTTGGACGATCAAAACTAGATAAATTTAAAAAAAACCAGATTGATCTTTTAAATTCACAACAGCAGGTTAAATATATTCAATGTGATATCACTGATCCTCAAATAGTCAATAAATGTATCCAAAAGGTTTGTGAGAATCAGCAAACTATTGATGGGGTGATTCATGCTGCTGGTATTTTAGATAATAAGCTTTTTTTTGAAAAAGACTATTCTGCCTTTTTAAACAACCTGCTTCCCAAAATTAATGGTTTAAAAAATATTGATGAAGCAACAAAAGACTGTAAATTAGATTTTTTTCTCGTATTTTCTTCGCTTTCTGCGGTTCTTGGTGATTTTGGACAGGTTGATTATGCCCTGTCCAACCGGATGGCTGATGAATATTTAGTTTATCGAAAACTGTTGACAGAGAGAGGAGAGCGTTATGGTAAGTCTATTGGCATCAACTGGCCGATGTGGAGAAATGGAGGTATGCATTTATCTGCTGACCAGGAAAAAATGTATTTGGCCAGCTCAGGATTGGAATACCTGGAAAATCCGGAAGGCTTTCAAATATTTGAAAATGCATTTAAATATTCGGGAAACCATTTGCTAGCAATAAAAGGGGATAAAAATAGAATCAATCGGATCTTTAATCTAAAAGATACAGAAAAGCAAAATCAATCTAAAACAAAAGATCTCAAGACTGTTAAAATCGAAAAAGATAAAATTACTGAATATTTAAAAGATATCATTAAGGAAATCTTACTTTATGATGACCTGGAGATAACTGAGCAAGATAATTTTGGAGACCTGGGTTTTAATTCTATCACCTTGAAAACTTTTACCGACAAAATTGCAGAAAAACTATGCATTCCTATTTCTCCTGCCGTATTTTTTTCTCATCAATCAATTGAAGCATTAGTAAAATATTTTGAAGACAACCAACTGATAGCAAAAATAGCAACTTCTGATTTTTCAATTATAGAAAAACAAGAAAAAAATGGAAAGCCCATAGAAAATCAGTCATCTCATCAGCCAGTTCTGGATAAGCAAGATGTGGCGATTATTGGCCTTAGCGCAATCATGCCGGGATCAGAAAATGCAGATCAATTTTGGCAAAATCTGGTTGACGGTCAGGATTTAGTGAGAGAAATTCCAGAACACCGCTGGGATTGGAAAAGGTATTACAACTTGCTGGAAGAAGATGAAAAAACAGAAGCTTTAAGGTGGCTAGGGTATATTGATAATGAAGATCAATTTGATCCTGCATTTTTTAAGATTTCTCCAGGAGAAGCGAATTTAATGGACCCTCAACATCGTTTATTTTTACAATGTGCCTGGGAAGCAATTGAAGATGCAGGTTATTCTGTTGATGATTTGTCGGGTAAAAATATTGCCGTTTTTGCTGGAATCCAACATAAAGATTATGCCAGTTTAATCAATCAGCAAGGAATTTATAAAGCCCATGTAAATACTGGCAATGATCATTCCATGCTACCCAATAGGATATCTTATTTGTTAAATATTAATGGGCCAAGTGAAGCTATTGATACTGCCTGTTCCAGCAGTTTAGTGGCAGTCCACCGAGCTGTTCAATCGCTAAAAACAGGTGAAAGTGAGATGGCCATTTGTGGAGGAGTGAGTCTGATTTTGTCACCAGAAAATATTTATGGAACAGTCAAGCTGGGGATTTTGTCACCTGATGGAAGATGCAAGACTTTATCCGATCAGGCCAATGGTTATGTGAAAGGGGAAGGAGTCGGAGTCATTATTTTGAAACCTTTAAACAAAGCTATTGCAGATAAAGATCAGATTTATGCAGTGCTAAAAGGGAGTGCAGTAAATCATGGAGGAAGAGCCTATTCCATGACAGCACCCAATTCCAATGCACAAGCACAGCTTCTTTATAAAGCCTATTCTTCTGCAAAAATAAATCCCCAACAGGTTTCCTATATTGAAATGCATGGTACAGGTACAGAGCTAGGTGATCCAGTTGAAATTGACGGGCTAAAAAAAGCTTTTGATTTACTAGCTGGTCAAACAGGCCAAAACCGGAACACTTCCTATTGCGCTCTCGGTTCGGTTAAAACCAATATTGGTCATCTGGAACCAGCAGCTGGTATTGCTGGAATCATGAAAGTTATTTATTCGATTAAAAATAAATTTATTCCGGGCATCCTTCATTTTAATCAACAAAATAAATACTTTGATCTTAGAGGGACACCCTTTTTTATTGCCCAGCAAAACAGGAAGTGGGAAAACTTGTTAGATGAAAATCAAAAGGGTATTCCCAGAATTGCTGGTATCAGTTCCTTTGGTTATGGGGGGACCAATGCTCATGTGATTCTAGAGGAATATATTGCAGACCCGCAGGTTAAAAAACAAGCTCAGCAAGATCAGTATCTTTTTATCCTGTCAGCTAAGAATAAAGAACAACTAGAAAGCTATTTGTTAAAAATCCAGGATTTTATTCACCAATCCAATCAGCAAGATCAGGAAAATTTAACAGATGAAACAGTAAAAGATGCATTATTATTGCTTCTTAGTGAAATGACTCAGATTGAACCGGATGCTATTGATATGAATTTGAATTTTAAGGATTATGATCTTGATCCCTTCGATTATCAAAGATTAATGGATGAACTGCAGAATAAAAATGATATTCAATTAAAAATCACAGATATTGAGACATGCAGTTCCATAAAAGAATTATTAGCAACCATACCAATGTCGCCAGTGAATAAATCAAACTACGGTTTACCTGATTTTCAAGATTTTATCTATACATTACAAACCGGCCGTCAACCCATGATCCATAGAATGGCTCTTGTAGTAAAGGATTATGAAGAGTTATCCAGTCAAATAATTGCTTATTTTACAAAAAAGGCAAATCATTTTATTCTTTCCAATCACACAAAGGGTGGATTTCCTTATTCAGAAGAAAGGATAACAAAAGATCATAATTTTCTTTTTTCTCAAAATCAATTGAATGAATTAGCCTGTTTATGGGTAAAGGGAGCTGATATTAACTGGAAAGAAATCTATCAAGATAACTTTTATAATAAAGTTTCCCTGCCGACCTATCCATTTAGTAAAAAAAGCTATTGGCTTCCTCAAAAAACAAAGACCTGTGATAGCAAGAACAATGTGGCACAGGGAACCGCTGGTTTTGATATTGAAATGAAAACCATTTTGGATCAGCAGAAATATCAGATCTTACTGAATAATTCTGGCCATTTTATTACTGACCATCTTGTAAATGGGAAAAAAATTTTTGCTGGAGTGAACCAGTTAGAAATGATTCGTAATGTGATCAGTCAGGTTTTTCATCAGCAGATTATATCTTTTAAAGATGTAATCTGGCATCAGACAATAGAACTGAAATCAAATGTTGAGTCATTTGATTTCAGTTTAAAAGATGAATCTACAACAGATAGCAGATGCATTGCTTTTGAACTTTCCCAGAAAACAGATCAGGATATACAAATCATTAATTGTTCCGGAATAGCGGAATTGGGTAAATTACCTAAAAAAAGTCAGCACATGATAAGCATTGAACCAATCATGAAAAGATGTAACCAGGTCATAAATAGTAAAGAATGTTATCACCAATTTCAACAAGCAGGATTAGATTATGGTGCTGCTTTTCAGGGAATTCAAACTATTTTTTATAATGAGAATGAAGCTATTGCTTTGCTAAAAACCAATGATAAAAATAGTCTAAATGAATTGTTTCTACAGCCAACCCTTTTAGACAGTGCATTACAGAGCAACATTGCTTTTAATCATAAACTGAAGATATTTCATGCTTCAACTCCATATGTACCTTTTTCCTTACAGCAATTAAAAATCCACCATTCCTTGCCGGATCAATGCTATGTCTATGTCCAAAAATCCAAAAGTTATACTAATAATGAGCAATATGTTTTTGATTACAAACTTCTTAGTCAATCAGGAGACCTGCTCATTGAGATACATAATTTCACCATTAGAAAATTAAAAACAAAACAATCTCCTGTTAAATTACCAAGCAAAATAAAAGATTTTATGTATAAACCCCAATGGAGAGAGAGTCAAGAAAAACAAAATCACCAAAAAAACTATCAATCCGTCATGATTTTCTATTCTATTGAATATGTAAATTATATTGATGAGTTTATTAATATTATTGCTGATAAATACTCTGTTCCGCCTGTTTTAATTGAATTAAGTAAACAGACATTGGCAATCAATGAGAACAACTGGCTGATTGCCAGTAATGAGCCAGGTGCTATAAAAACTATCCTGGCAAAATATCCTGATATCAGTCAGATTTATTATTTTTCTTTAGATGAAATGGATAAATTATCTATTCAATATGATGAAATCTTTGCAAATAAACAAAAATCTGGAATTATGACATTTTTTCACTTACTCAAAGCACTCAATGATAATCTCATTATCTCTGAATCCATTGATATTACTGTGATTACGAATAATAATTATGGATTAGATTTGCATTCTCCTGTAAATCCATTGCAGTCTGCTTTAGCTGGTTTTTGTAGTTCAGCAAATAAAGAGAATAGTCATCTGGAAATCAGGTATTTAGACATTGATCAACAAGAACTGCTGACCAAGCCTGCGGTTGTTTTAAAACAGATCAGCCAGGAGATCCTCTATCCTGAGGGAATGATCACCATTTTAAGAAAAGAAAAACGGTACCACCAAACAATTATCAGTATTCAGGTCAATCATGACCTAAAATCTCCCTTCAGAAATAAAGGGGTATATTTGATATTAGGCGGAATGGGGGGGATTGGTTTTGAATTAGCTAAGTATTTATCCAGTAACTTTGCTGCAAAACTGGTTTTGATTGGGAGAAGCGGATTAAATGCGGATAAAAAAGAAAAATTGAGGATTC
Organism: Spirochaetota bacterium; assembly: GCA_022361115.1. Taxonomy (GTDB): domain Bacteria; phylum Spirochaetota; class GWE2-31-10; order GWE2-31-10; family GWE2-31-10; genus JAKSBL01. Next base: position 6,463 of record JAKSBL010000195.1, read on the forward strand.
TTGAAGAACTTGGGGGGCAATCTGTTTATTTTAGCGCTGATGCAACAGATTTTAATAGTATAAAGAGGGGGGTTGATCAGGCAAAACTGATTTTTAAAGAAATAAATGGAGTGTTCCATTCTGCAATTGTCCTGGAAGACAAAACCTTATTGAGAATGGAGGAAGCTTGCTTACAAAAAGTCATGGCTCCAAAAGTTCAGGGTTCAATTTTACTTTATAAAGCAATTGAAGATGAGGCCCTTGATTTTTTCTGTTTTTTTTCTTCGGCACAATCCTTTATTTGTAATCCTGGACAGAGTAATTATGCTGCCGCTTGTACTTTTAAAGATTCTTTTGCCAGGTATTTAAGCCAGACTGCTAGATTTCCTGTAAAAATCATTAACTGGGGTTACTGGGGGAGTGTTGGCATCGTAGCGAACAAAGACTATCAACAAAAATTAAAGAGACGGGGAATAGACTCAATTGAACCAGAAGAGGGGATGCAAGTAATTTGTCAGGCATTGCAACTTTCAGATGTCCAGTTTGTTCCAATTAAAGCAGAAAATAATATTTTAAAACAAATGGGTTTGCTAAATGAAACTGATAAAGAGGTTGTTCAAAAATATTCCCCCTCCTTGATTGATCAAATTCTGGATGATATTGATTTATTCACCAGAACATAGCATTATTTGAGTCATGTTAAAAAAACAAAAAAAGAGTACTTATGAAAAAAACAATCTTTATGTTTTCCGGCCAGGGATCACAATATTACCAGATGGGTAAAGAACTTTATGAATCCAATTCCGCCTTTTATCAGCAAATGAATGAACTAGATTCTTTTTTTAGACAAATTACTGGTTATTCATTGCTGAAACAATTATATGATCAACATAAATCATTCAGTGATCCTTTCAATGATATTATTGACTCCCATCCGGCACTTTACATGTTTGGGTATTCAGCTGCAATGACTTTAATAAAGGAGGGAATCAAGCCGGATTATCTTCTGGGATTGAGTCTGGGTGAAATGATCGCTCTGGCTGTATCAGGTGTATTCACAGCACAAGAAGGATTGGAAATCATTATCAAACAAGCTCAACTGGTAAAGCAGTATTGTCAACCCGGTTTTATGTTGGCAATTTTAGATCACCCATCCCTCTATTTAAATGAGGAACTAAAAAAAAGAAGTGAACTTGCTGCTGTTAGTTTTGATAACCACTTCCTGCTATCTGGCCTGGAAGAAAACCTGGATAGTGTTTTAAAATTTTTAAAGCAAAAAAATATCCTTTTTCAGCAATTACCTGTACACTATGGATTTCATTCTCAATCTATTGAACCAATGTTACTGGCTTATCAGAAATATTTAAAAACTATACCAATAAAACAGCCCCAATTACCACTTATTTCCTGTACAAAAGCTGCTCCAGTAACCAGTATTTCTCCTGCATTATTCAGTGAGATTATTCGCCGGCCTATCCAATTTCAACAAACAATACAAACATTAAAAAAAGAAGGGGACTTTATTTTCATCGATTTATGTCCCTCTGGAAGTTTAACCAATTTTTGCCAATATAATTTTTCTGATGATATAAAATATCCAATTTTTACATTAATCAATCCCTTAAAAAGGGATAAAGACGGTATGACTAAAATGATAGCTGCTTATCAAAGAGAAAAGGATAAAGATTTCACAAGATCTGAATCAAAAATAAAACAATTCAATCAGGAATCCAGAAGAGAGGAGGGTAAGATGATAACCTATCTTTTTGCGGGCCAGGGAGTGCAAAAAAGGGGGATGGGTGGTGATTTGTTTGATCAATATCCTGATATTACTGCACAAGCAAGTGAATTACTGGGTTATTCGATTAAGGATCTTTGCTTAATTGATGCGGACAATCAACTAGGTAATACTCAATACACACAACCAGCAATTTTTACTGTCTCTTATTTGAAATACCTGGACATAGTGAATCAAAGGGGACAAAAACCAGATTTTTTAGCGGGCCATAGCCTGGGAGAAATCTCAGCCCTTTGTGCAGCAGGTGCTTTTGATTTTGAAAGGGGGTTAAAAATTGTCCAGAAAAGGGGAGAAATCATGTCCCAGGCCAATGGAGGAGCAATGGCTGCTGTCATTGGATTAGATCAATTTCAGATTTCAGATATTTTAAGTGATAATCATTTCGATCAAATTGACATTGCCAATGATAATTCACCAGAACAAATTGTTCTATCCGGGCCTTCAGATAGCATTGAACAAGCAAAAAAGATATTTGAACAGAACAATAGCAAATTATTCATTCCTTTAAAGGTCAGTGGTGCATTTCATTCCAGGTATATGCAGGAAGCTGCCCAAGAATTTTCCCATTATTTAGAATCAATGATTTTTTCTCCATTACAGATACCAGTGATTGCTAATGTAACTGCTCAACCCTATCAGCAGGGAACCATCAAACAATTGTTAACCAGACAAATTTCAAATCCTGTCAGATGGACAGAGAGTATCATATACTTAATGAATAAAGAGAATATGGAATTCTTTGAAATTGGTCCTGGTAATATTTTGACCCGGTTATTAACTAAGATTAAAGAAAAAAAAGAAGATTACTTGGCAAAAATAGATGTACAGCAAAATCCGGCAGAAAAAAAGGATTTTGCGACACAGAACTATAAAGAGCAGCAAAAAAGTTTCATCAACGGAGAATCATTAGGAAATAAAGAATTCAAAAAAGAGTATCATACAAAATATACTTATGTTGTCGGGGGAATGCATTACGGTATCTCATCTCCCCAGCTCATTATCAATTTGGCCAAGGCTGGGATTTTAAGTTTTTTTGGAACAAATGGTCTGGAGCTTTCGGTAATTGAAAAAGGAATTACAGAAATCCAGAAAAAACTGCAAAATGGGGAACCCTATGGTATGAATTTAGTTCACCACATTGAAGATAAAGAAAAAGATGAGAAGCTAATCAATTTATTTTTAGACTGTCAAATTAAGAATATTGAAATTTCATCATTTACCAGTATTACTCCCTGTCTGCTTAAATTTAGAGCAAAAGGCTTAAAAAAAAACAGAAAACGGACATATTGTGGCTACTCATAAAATTCTGTTAAAAACATCAAGAATGGAAGTTGTTAAAAACTTTTTACATGGCCCAGTAGAGAGAGACATTAAAAAATTACTTAGCAAAGGAGACATCACTCAGCAGGAAGCTCAGCTGCTTACCCAAGTCCCTTTTGTGGATGATATTTGCCTGGAAATGGGGTTTGATGGTTTTAGCCAGGGATGTTCATCCCTTAATTTATTTTCAACATTTAAGCAAAAAGTAGTCAAAGCAGATAATAAAAATTTTTCATCAAAAAGAATCCGCTTGGGGATAGGCGGTGGTATTGGAACACCGGAAACAGCTGCTGCCGCTTTTCTGGTAGGAGCCGACTTTATCTTAACTGGGACCATTAATCAGTGTAGTGTAGAAGCAGGAACCAGTCATGAAGTAAAAGATATTTTGGAAAATGTTTCTATTCATGATCTTTGTTATGTTCCCAAAGATCTTCTTTTTGAAACCGGGGCAAAAATTAGTGTGGTTAAAAAGGGAAGTTTGTTTCCAGTCAGGGCTAATCATTTATATGATTTATATAAAAAGAATTCATCACTAGATGATCTAGATCGGGAAACCAGAGAAAAGTTGGAAACCAGTTATTTTCAACAAAGCATAGACCAGATTTTAAATGAAATAAAAAACAATTCATTGATTGAGAAGCCTGGAAGAACAGAGAAATTTGCTTACTTGCCTAAATATGAAATGTCCTTAGTTTTTAAATCATATTTTCAAGATGCCCAAAAAAAGGCTATAGCTGGCAACAGGGAATACAAAAGTGATTACCAGATTTACTGCAGCCCAATTATGGGTGCTTTTAATGCCTGGGTTAAAGGAACGCAATTGGAAAAATGGAAAAAGAGAAATGTGAGACTTATAGCTGAGAAAATCATGGATGATGCTGCTGTTTTTATTTACGATAAAATGAAAATGTTATCTTCATACTTTTACTGTTAAAGTTTTTCTCAGTTTTTCACTCCTGTAAAAAAATATAACACTAACGGATTTAAAAAAAACTTCAACTATGGTTTTTTCTGACTTTTAAAATATTCTTTTTGGAATGATCTTTGCTCATGATGG
>JAKSBL010000122.1 GCA_022361115.1 Spirochaetota bacterium
GAAAAATTTAACCGCCAACCCGTTTGGTTTTATAACCTTTATCTGCTAAAATTTTTTCAATTTGATCCCGTTTATCACCTTGAATTTCTATCCGGTTATCTTTAAGTGCGCCGCCAGTTCCAGATTTTTTCTTTATTTCTGAACATAAATTTTCCAGGTCATCCTGGGAAGAAAAACCATAAATCACACAAACGGTTTTTCCGCCTCTTTTGTTTTTTTCCAGTTGAATTCTTAAAAAGCCGTCTTTAGGGGCCTGATATTTTTTATTCTCCTGATTTTTACCCTTTTTATTTGGAGAAAATTTTGGCGGAGCATCTCCGGTTGTATAAGAAAAATAGTACTCATCTTTACTCATAATATATCCTTTCAAAATTTAAAAATGTTCACAAATGATGATCACAAATAAATTATTTTTTTATGAAACTTTTCAGATTGCTAAATAATTGAACAATTATAACTTAAAAACTCTAAAATGTCAGGTGGATTCTGCTTTGTTCCAGTTAACAGGGTTGATAATTTTCTCATTAAATTAACGAAAACTTTTCTTTACTAAACAATGAAAAAAGATAATAATAAGTTTAGTTTTGGTGTGATTATTTACACTTTCAGGTTAATAACTTCATAAATAGCAGGAGATCATCTGTGAAACAGCGAATTAGTGGTATTATTGTTCATCCTACTTCCTTTCCTGGGAAATATGGATGTGGTGATTTAGGGGCTGGAGCTTATTTTGTAATTGACTGGTTACAAGAAGCAGGCCAAAAAGTTTTGCAGACCCTTTCTATTGGCCCAACTGGTTTTGGTGATTCCCCTTATGCTTCTTTTTCTGCTTTTGCTGGTAATCCATATTTTATTAGTTTTGATAAATTGATCAGTAAAGGGTGGTTAAAAGAGGCTGATTTAAAAGATTATCCAAAATACTCTCCTGTTAAAATTGATTATAGTACTTTATTTTTTCATAAATTTCGTATTTTAAGAAAAGCCTTTAGCCGGTTTCAACAAACCTCTCTTCCTCAGGATTTTTTAAGTTTTTGTCAGGAACACAGTGATTGGCTGGAAGATTATGCACTATTTATGGCTTTGAAGGACAGTTATGATGGCCGGCCCTGGGATCAATGGTTACCGGCTCATCAAAATAAAAATAAATTGGGCTCATTAAGTTCTGAGATAAAAGAAGATGCTCAGTTTTATCGCTTTTGTCAGTGGGAATTTTACAACCAGTGGCATGAGTTTAAAGAATACGCTAACCACCAGGGGATCAAATTGATTGGAGATGTCCCTTTTTATGTTCAGTATGATAGTTCAGATGTATGGGGCCACACAGACTTGTTTTACCTGGATGAAAATCTAAAACCAGAAGTGGTAGCTGGTGTCCCACCAGACTTTTTTTCCAAAACAGGACAGCTTTGGGGAAATCCTTGCTATAACTGGAAAGAAATGGAAAATCGGAATTTTTCCTGGTGGCGAAAAAGAATCAGTCATCTGCATCAATTTGTGGATAGTGTCAGGGTTGATCATTTTAGGGGTTTTGAAGCTTACTGGAGTATCCCTTTTGGAGAAGAAACTGCCATAAATGGCCAATGGATTAAAACGCCAGGAGAAGCCCTTTTTTGCTCTTTTCAAAAAGAGTTTGGTGATGACCTTTCAGAGATTATGATTGCTGAAGATCTGGGAGTTATTACAGATGAAGTTCATCTGTTAAGAAATAATTTTAAAATTGCCGGAATGAAAATTTTTCAAATGGCAAATTTTTATGCTCTAAAAGATCCTTCTTTAACGGCAAAAGAGACGCCGGATAGTTTTTTTAAAACTGAGTATTTGCCAGAAAACTATGAAACCAATTGTATCGCTTACCCGGGAACCCATGATAATGATGTTTTAAAAGGCTGGTTTCCTAATCAGGATGATGATTTACAAAAAATCATCTTAGAGTATCTAGGTATTGAAGGGGTGGGAGATTTAAATTATGCTGTAATTGAGAAACTAATGGCAGCACAGGCAAATGGTGTGATCTTTCAATTACAGGATGTATTGGAGCTGGATAGTGAATCCAGAATGAATTTGCCTGGTACTTGCGGTGCTCATAATTGGTCCTGGCGCTTGACTGAGGAACAATTATCTGTAAAAGTAGCAGAACGTTTAAATAAATTAACAAAAAAATACCAAAGGTAAATGGATATTCTTAAAACTAAAATTAATGCCACTTTGCAGCAGTTTCAGGTTTTAAAAGAGGCGATCATTGATGCATCTTCTATTATTTATCTAAAAAAAATTCAAATTTTTGATTTGCTGGCCAGTACTATTCACTTATTAACCTGTCAGGCTATACTCAATGAAACCGGATATTCTCAATTAAAATTAGAATTGCTTCCTGAAAACAGCAATTTAACTAATGATCAGAAAATAGTTGATCTTTTTATTAAACATCACCTGCCTGTCATATCAGAAGATAAAAAAATTTTGAGTGAAGCAAATAAAGCTGACCTGCCTTATTTTAATTGCTTAATGATGTTAAATTACTTGTATTATACAGAATGTATAACAAAAAAACAGTTGCAGGATAAGATCAATCTGTTAAAATCATTTGCCCGTTATGCAGATAAAATTTATTTATATGGAGAAGAGCTCTTTTTTGTCATTGAACAAGAGAAGAGAAGTCAAAATTCAGTAAAACTTTGACTTCTGTATTGAAAAATTTTAATGGTAATGATATAAATTGGAATAGATAAGTTATGGAAAAATTTGTGGAAAACTATAAAAAAATGAAATTAACAATTATTATTCTCTCTATTTTCTTTGTGCTTTTTGGCTGTACAAATTATTGGAATTCAGATTCTATCACCATTACTGACCTGGAGTATAAAATTGAGAATATTGCTGATGCTTCCTATTGGGTAGAAGATAGTGATGCAGTTGAAGAAACCTGTTTTATCAATTTTTGGATTCAATATAAAGGAGATGATATTGTTTGGGATTTTGTAGAATATGCCAGGATATATTTTACTAATGACCTGTATTGGAATATAAAACCAACTTTTTTAGATGCATCTAACAAAGAAATTGGCGGCTGGAACCATCTGTTGTATAGTAGGGAGACACATTCCCTCCCCATAGGTGAAATGACAGTGAGGGTGAAATTAAAAAATGGACATATAACTACATATGATAAAACCATTGGTATCCCAAATTCAAAATCAAATGGTAGTTATTCCTATGTTTGTACACCAAACAATATTAGCCCCCTTCCGGCTGATTATTATGAAATTTTAGATATTGCAACGATAAATAGTGGATCATATGATAGTGGTGATTCACAAATTGATATCGATTTTGATGTAGCTGATACAAAAGTCCAGAATGGCTATTTAGAATTTTATGATAGTGATGGGGATTTTATTGGATATACGGATACATTTAAAACCAGTGCTTCCGGTACGGTTATTGATTGGTTAGGAACTTTTACGAATTCTGGTAATAATACTATTGCCATTGATAATGATGATCACTCAGATGATATCGTATTTCAAAATAAAGGCTCTTTTGCTGATATCTATAGAATTTTAATTGTTTTAACAGATGGCTCTCAATTTTCTACCAATGATTATCATTATTTATCAAGATCTGAAAAATATTCTATCAGATAGATTTGGGGGAGGGGACAATGAGTGATACTATTTCTAATAAAAGTCTTCTAGGGGATCGTTTAAATAAGATTCAGCGTGAAGAACAAATGGAATTAATGTTCAAAGGTAAAAATATCCCCCTGATTAGTAAAGTGACAGTTGGCAGAGAAAAAAACAATACCATTGTGATTGACAGTCAACTGGTTTCCCGTCATCATGCTGAAATTCATAAAATTAAAAATGAGTATTTTATCAAAGATATGGATAGTACTAATGGTACTTTTGTTAATAATGTAAAAATTACACCTTTAAAATATTACCGATTACACAAAGATGATTTGGTTAGTATTGGCAAGGCAAATATCAGAATTGTTGCCTACTTTGAAGAAAAATAACTTATGCCAGATGCCAACTTGCTAGATTTTAGAATCTTTTAGTTTTAAAACGGTTTCACGCATTCTTAAATAACTTTCATAGCGAAATTCTAAAATTTCCCCTGCTGCTAATGCATCTTTTACAGCACAATTTGGTTCATTAACATGCTGACAGTTATAGTATTGGCAGTTTTGGCGGAAAGAAGCAAAGTCTCGAAAATGATTTTCAACATCTTCTGGTTGATCAATAAAAATAGCTAACTCTCTGATACCTGGTGTATCAGCTATCATCCCTCCAAATTCCAGATCATAAATTCTGGCATAGGTTGTAGTATGGATTCCCCGGTCAAATTTTTTGCTCACTTCCCCAATTTTAATGTCTTGATATCGGGGATCAATTTTTTTTATAAGAGAACTTTTTCCTACACCGGATCGCCCATTAAAGCTGGAAAGTTTATCTGATAATCGAGATTTTAACTCTTTTAATCCTATTTCTTTGATAATGGAAGTCTCTAAAGTTGAATAACCAAGGCTCTCATAACCCTTTTTGATTTCTTTATAAAGATCTTGATCCGCCTGGTCCATCAGATCAATTTTATTAAATACAATGAGAACAGGGATATCCATGTAGTCAGCAGTAAATAAACAACGGTCAATAAAATAAGATCGTAGAGGAGGATTAACAATAGAATCCACTACAACCAGCAGATCAATATTAGAAACCAGGGTCTGTACTTCTCTCCCCATTCTTTTTAAACGTTTAAATTCGTTTTTTCGTTCTAAGCGATTGAGAATTAAACCTTGCTCATCATTAATAATTTGAAAATCAACTTTATCACCTACTACTAAAGGGGATTTTTCTTTACGCCCTTTAATAGCAAAATTAGAGTCTAAAATTTTACCTTTAATAGTACATTGATAGGTCTGATGGCTGGAGGTATCTAAAACTGTAAATATGGAACGAACCCCCCAAAGAATGATACCTTGTTTCAATTATTTTCCTTTTTCTGAAAGAAGTTGAACTTCTTGTATGAACTGATCTAAATATTGATCATAAATTTCCAGTTGGTGATCAGCTACTAGTTTACGATAGAGTTCATATCTAGCATTTTGAACATATTGAGCTGATATTTTTTGGGTGATGAATTTTTCAACTTCCTCCATTGGCTGAATATAATCAGCGCCGGTTTCAGTTTTAAAAGTAAAGAGAGTGGTGAGGTTATTTTGATAAAAATCTCTAATATCTTGCTCAGAAATCTCTGGGACAATTACATTATTGTCGATAAAGCGGCTGATAAGCTGTTGATTGATTTGTGTAGTAACCTGTTTTTGATAATCGGGTAAAGCAGTAACCTGATTGGATTCAATTTTTTGTTCCAGAATGAGTTGTAGAGCCATATTTTTGACTAAATTCTGGAGTTCTGTTTCTGTTGGCTGAGGAAAAGTTCCATCCTGTCTGAGGTCATTTACTTTATTGGAAATTTCCTGTTTGGTAATTTTTTTGTCATTATATTCAACAATGACTACATCCTCATTTTGAGATTCTAACAGTAAATCAAAGTTTATTTTTAACTTTGAATCTTTTAGTAATTTATCATACCATTGATTTTCTATTTGAACTGTTTTTTCCTGATATATGGCATTGTATAACTGTTGATCTTTTGTTAATTCTTCCATGTCTGTTTTATTGATCACATTGACCATAATAATGTGATAGCCGGCATAAGTTTCAATTACTTCAGAAACTGTATTTATTTTGATTTTTTTCATTATTTTATCAATTTCTTCATCCATAATTCCCAGACGGATATTTCCGACATAGCCACCATCCTGGCCGGTAACATCATCAGAATATTCTTGTGCAAATTTTTTAAATTCCTCCAAAGTTTTTATTTGCTTTGCTAATTTCTCTAATAATTGACGGGACTGTTTTATTTTTTGTTCATCTAGGATATCCGTTCTTTTAACAATTTGGTATAATTCAAATGTTTTTAAGTAAGGTTGATAATCTGCTTCATTAATTTTTACTTTATCCAAAATATTTTTTTGTCTGATGATTTCATAACCGACTCGGCTTTTGATTCGCTGGCTGATTTTTTTAAAGTCCTCTGCCTGATCTAAATTTTGTTCTTTTGCACGATGGATGATGATTTTTTCTAAAGCGATTCTTCTAACAAAGCGGAAATAATCATCTCTGGTTTCTAGTGCTTTTTTTTCTTCTGAAGATAGTTTATTGTAACGGGTTATGGTTTCTGAAATAGTTATTTCTCCATTATCAAAACGGGCTACAGTAAGATTGATGCTTTTATCTTCTTTACATGAAATAATGAAGAAGAGAATAGTAATAAGACAAAATAATACTTTTTTCATTGAAAAATCCTTTACCATCTAATCATTAATGCTGAGTTTCATTTAATTGGCCAAATGTTGATTTTTTTATTAATATTGATTTTAACGATAAAATGGTTTTTTTCTACCTGATTAACGTAGAAAATAACCTTTCAACTTTAAAAATCCTTACTCATGGTAAAACCCGGCATTCGGCTTGATTGCTTATCTCATATAATAAAATTTAAAAATGCCGATTTTATCAATTTTTGTTCTCTTATGAAAAAATCGGCATTCTACTCAAATTATGTATGAAAAAAATGAAATTATTCAGCTTGGACAGCTGTAATTGCCGTAACATTAACGATATCTTCAACGCTACAACCTCTAGAGAGATCGTTTACTGGTTTAGCTGCACCTTGTAAGATTGGTCCTAAAGCGTCGCAGTCACCAAATCGCTGAGTCAATTTATAACCGATATTTCCTGCATCTAAATCTGGGAAAACCAGAACATTTGCCTGCCCAGCTACTTTTGAGCCAGGAGCTTTCTTTTCACCTACTTTAGGAACAATTGCAGCATCTAATTGTAATTCACCATCTACCAGAATATCCGGATATTTTTCAGTAAACATTTTGTAGGCGGAAACTACTTTTTCAGTATCTTCTGTTTGAGCAGAACCTTTTGTACTAAAACTTAAAAAGGCAACTTTAGCTGGTTGTCCGGTAAAAATTTTAAAATTTCTGGCAGTTGCAGAGGCAATATCACAAAGTTGTGAATCCGTTGGATTAGGAATAACAGCACAATCGGCAAAAAAAGTGATTCCGTTATGACCAAATTCCTTTTTATCTGAAATCATGGCAAAAAAGGAACTAATCGTTCTTACCCCTGGTAGAGTTCCGACACAGTGAAAAATAGCTTTTAAAGTATGGCCTGTAGTATTTAATGCTCCGCCAACTAAGCCATCTGCAACACCTTTATCAACCAGCATAGCACCAAAAAACATTTTGTCATTTTTCATAATTTCTGCTGCCTTTTCTTGAGTCATCCCTTTTGCAGCTCTTTTTTGATAATATTTCTCAATAAATTCATTTAAATATTCACTAGTTTCAGGATCAATAATGGTCGTTCCTTCAAGATTGACTCCACTGGATTGAGCTTTACTCTTTAAATGATCAGAATTTCCTATCAGAATAACATGGGCAATGTTATTGCCGGTAATCATTTCTGCAGCTTTTAAAATACGGTCATCATCAGTTTCAGGAAGAACTATCTTTTTATTTAAAGATTTTGCCTTTTCAGTAATTTGCTTAATCAAATCCATGATAACTCCTTCATGATTTTGGATATTTGGTATAAGTTTACTCTATTATACTAGTAAAGAGTTTAAAGTGCAAGACATTTGGTGGTTATTCTTTAAGGCGAAAGGACCATTGGCCATTTTGCTGTTTACTGGCTTGGATGCCTGAAGAGTGACTCATGGTGATTATCCCCTGCTTTTTTTGAAAAAAAATCACTTCTAAATGGGGGTAATTTTCTGTAAAGGCTAATCCTTTTTTTTCTCCCATAACAAATAGTGCTGTAGCCATAGCGTCTGCTGTTGTAGCATCATTAGCAATTACTGTAACCGAGTCAATACCGGTATTTGCTGGATAACCAGTCTTAGGGTCCAGGATATGATGGAAACGCTGATTATTGCTGATAAAAAAACGTTCGTAATTACCTGAAGTAACAATTGCAACATTACTGATATTCACTACACCTAAAAATTCTTGATTCCGATAGGGATTGGTGATTGCGATTTTCCATTTTCTAAATCCCCCAAATAAACCCTTTACAGCAATATCACCGCCGCCATTAATAAAATAATCACTGATTGCTTCTTTATCCAGGTATTTTGCTAATTGATCCACAATTTTGCCTTTGGCAATGGCACCTAAATCCAAAGCTGCTTGATTATTTAAAAAGAGCTGGTTGTTTTTTATTAATAAATTCTGATATCCTGTTTTCAGTAAAACTTTTTCAATAGCAGAGGGCAGAGGTATTTTGGGATCTTTTTTCTGCATTTGATTTTCAATATCCCAAAGGGAGATTAAATGATAAAGAGATGGGTCAAATGCCCCTTCTGTTAATTGAGCAATCTTCAGTGCTTGTTTAATCGTTGTCAATAATAAGGGGTCAGATAGTGTATATTGTGATTGCTGGTTAATTTTTTTTATGGTTCCATGAGGGTTGCGACTGGAAAAGAGTTGTTCTAACTGGTTGGCCAGAAGAAAGATTTCATCAAAAATAGCCTTAGCTTTTTTTTTGTCTTCTGTAAAGAAGGTGACGGTTAAGGTGGTTCCCATGGCTAGCCTGGTTTGGGAATATTTTTGATAACCCTTTGCCTTACAGCCAGAAAAAACGAACAGAAAGAGAATGAGGATTGATAATATTTTTTTCCTTAACATACAAGTTCCTGATCACCCGTACGAATAACATGATAATTCTGGTCATTGACTTGAACAATTGTTGAAGCACCTGAAGCTTTAAAGGCAGTATCAAAAACCATAAGGTCAACTTGCCTGCCAAAATACTGCTCTATTTTTTCTGGTTGATTGAGTGCAGGCTGGCCGCTCAAGTTGATACTGGTAGATAATAACGGCTGGTTACATTGAGCAATAATATCCTGCAAAACACTCCAATCTGGCCAGCGAACACCAACGGTTTTTTTCTGTTGGTCTTCTAATATAAAAGTAAAAGGGCCAGGCCAATTTTTAAGAAGAATATCCTGATAGGGTTTTAAATCTATATCCAATGCTTTTAACCGGGATAGATCATCGATCAGATAAAGAAAAGGTTTTTTATCTCTTTTTTTGATATCTCTAACCTTTTGTTCGTTTTTTTGGGTAAAGAGAAATCCATATATAGTATCACTTGGCATGATGACAATGCCGCCACTTAACAATGTTTGAACAATTTCTTTAATGCAATTGTATTGCTGATTTTGTATAATAATTTTTTTACTCATCTTTTTGACCACTTAATAGTATTAAAATAACAAAAAAACCAAAGAATAAATAAAAAAGTATACTGACATATAAACGGATTTTTTTTATTTTTTCTTCTTCAAGATTTTTTTTAATATAATTTTTAAAAAAAACTTCGATTTTGTCTTCATCAAAATCTGTTTGCTGAGTTAAATTTTTAAAACGGATGAGCTCAACCTTTTCTTCAAAAAATCCCATTTCTCTTGCTAATTCTAAATAAGCATTTTCATCTTCCTTCAGGTATTGAATATAGTTGCCAAATTCGTCACTTTTTTTTTGCAAGAGAGCCTTGTATTTCAGCAATATTTTTCTCTCCTGTTGAGCTTGAAAACCAGCTATAATACCATTTTTTCCTAAGATAACTTGATAAAAGATTAAGCTGCAAAAGAGGATAAAAATTAAAAGAAGGATTTTTTTCATGGAGTTATCAGTTAATAAAATTTTGAAACATTATACTCGATCTCCAGTCAGGTTGTCAAGAGAATCCGTTCGACCACTGGTCTCTGTTTTGTGTCTGTCTGCCTCCTTCGGCTTTGCTGCCCTGTGGAGAGTACTCCACTGTCTCTGTCAGCTCAGTATTCCTCTGCTAACGCCGGTCTCTTTTTGTGCTATTTGTAAAGGGTTTTCAGGTTATTAAATAGTCCTTGACATTATAAGGATAAAAATTTAAAAATAGTAAGACTTTTTTGTGATAAAACCTGTTTTATCGATTACTTATAGATTAAAGATGTAAAATGCTAAAAAAAATAATTATTTATATCATGCTCTCTTTATTTTTATCCTTGTCCATTTTTTCCCAATCTGCTGTTTCTGATGAAGTCATTGCTGAAGTTGAAGTGTTGGATAGCAGTATGGTACTTGAAGTGACAACCGATCGGGTTGAAGTGGATTTTGTTCCAATCAGTATGGAAGTAAGGGAACATTTTGATCCTTTATTTCCCCTTAATGTGAAGGATTTTTATTTTACTCAGGGGGAGAAAAAACTTTCTTTAGAGGATATTTATGCAATAACTAAAGATCCTTTATTGGAAAAAAACAATGAGAAAATAGCTAAAGTAAAAAGAGGAGGCTTAGCTGCTGCTGCAATTTTGGGTTGTACCTCTGCTACCTTTTTTATTCCATCTATGGTTTTTATCATAATGCAGACAAACTACTATAATATTAAACGGATGCAAATCGAGGATCTTGATAATAATACAAAATATTCTTCATGGTTAAGTTATTTTGAGGATAATTACTATAATATATTTTTGCCTTCTGTTTTATCAATTATTTTTACTGGACTGACCAGTATGGCTATGTTTATCGATTTAGCTGTAACATTTGGATTGATTCAAAAGTACAAATATAATCAACAATTATATAGAATTGTGATTGATCGTTATAATCAAAAGAATGCAAAAAAAATTTCATTTCAGCCATTGGCTGGTTATGATCCCTTTTATACAGAATCCATTTTTTTAGGTTTTAAACTGAATATCTAATCAGGCAATCCAAAATGAAAAAGGTCATACTTATATTAATAATTCCCGTTTTTTTATCTAGCTGTTTGGTGATGAAAGTCCAAAAAGACTCTCCTCCATTAGTTGATGCTGGAACTCCATTAGTAGGACATTACAGGAATAAAGATATTCCCAAGGCGGTTTTATATACAATATTATTTGTGACATCTCTAACAGGAACCATACTTTTTGCCCCTACTAGTAGTGAAGGGAGTTTGTTAAGGATAGATGAGAGTATTTCTAATCCTTTATTTTACTCATTTATTGGCGGTTCATTATCATCGCTGATTGCGTCGTCTGTTGATACTGCTGTCACGTATCAGATTTATAATAATAAGCTGTTAACCATGAATGAGATTCATTTTATTCCAAACCTGCAATCGCAAATTGATAAAAGGACTTTTGAAAATCTCATTTTACAGGAGATTAGGACAGGAAAACAGAGAAAGATTTTGCTGGATATATATCATTTAGATTTGGTTAAAGAGAAATATTTATTAAAACCTGATTTAACAAAAACAGAAATTCGCAATGGGCGCTGGTTATTAACAGTAGCTGGGTTTCAGTCAAATACCAAATATGATGCAATTGTGGAATACCGTGAACAAGCTGCATTACTAAAACAAGAAGAACAAAAAGCTCTTCAAATGCAAGAACTGGAGGGGGAAATTACCTATTATCGTGAGAAATTACTAAAAGGTACCATTACTCAGGAAGAGCTTTATTTTATTGAACAATCTGAGCAATTTAAGGAAATTTTAAAAAATGAGTTAGGTTATTATTATATCAAACAGGAAGAAAAATCTGCTGATTCTTTAAAATAATTCATTCTTTTAAAATAGTAAATCAGATGTGTAAATTTCATGGTGAATTTTAAAAACTCCTTGAAATTTTGAACAACTTTTACTATATTATGTGCAAAAAATCAACATTAGGATAAATCATTGTTAAAATTAGCAAAAGAGCTGGATATTGCAAAAAAAGCCGCTTTATCTGCCGGCAAAGAAATATTAAGAATTTACCAAACAGATTTTGAAGTTACTTATAAAGATGATAAATCACCTTTGACAAAGGCTGATCAACAGGCAAATAATATAATTGTAGAGCAATTGAGCAAAAATTTTCCTGATCATGCTATCCTGTCAGAAGAAAGTAAAGATGATTTGCAGCGGCTTAATAATCCCTGGTGCTGGATAGTTGATCCCTTAGATGGAACTAAAGAATTTCTTAAAAAGAATGATGAATTTACCGTAAACATTGCTTTAACATTAGATCATCAGGTGGTTTTAGGAGTTATTTATGCTCCCTGTTTGGATGAACTATATTTCGCCGTAAAAGATCAGGGATCTTTTATTGAAAGCCAGGGAGAGCAGGAATCAATTTGTGTTTCAAAAAACACGGAAGATATTTGTTTGGTAGCCAGCCGATCTCATATGTCGGAAAAATTACAGAAATTGGTAGAGATCTATCAAATTAATAAAATCCAGTCAAAGGGAAGTTCATTAAAAGGTTGTTTAGTTGCCAAAGGCGATGCTGATATTTATTATCGCTTTGGGCCGACCATGGAATGGGACACTGCGGCCATGCATTGTATTGCTGTTGAAGCGGGTGGAATTTTTAAACAGCTGGATGATAGCGAAATGTTATATAATCGTGAAAACTCTTTAAATGACAAGGGGTTCTATATTCTCAATCATCCTGATAATAAATTAAATATTAATCAATAAATCTGGAAATGGAAAATCCAGAATCATAATAAATAATAAGAGGGAGAATTTCAATTGAATCATTTAGACATTATTGAAAATAAGAGTATTCATATTTTAAGAGAAGCATACAGTCAATTTAGAAATATTTGTATGCTCTGGTCTGTTGGTAAAGATAGTACAGTTTTACTTTGGCTGGCACGAAAAGCATTTTTTGGACATTGCCCAATTCCTCTTGTGCATATCGATACGAGTTATAAAATACCGGAAATGATTGAATATCGAGATCGTCTGGCAAGAGAATGGGGCCTGGATATGATCTATGGTCAAAATATAGAAGCCTTGGAAAAAAAGCAAACCTTTCCGGATAAAAATGTTGATCGAATTCAATGTTGTAAAAACTTAAAAACAGAAGCTTTGAGAAACACATTAAATGGTTCCTGGTCACGGTTTCGCTTAAATCATGAAACCAAACAGTATGAGGTTGATCAAAATCGAGAGCCCTTTACCGGGGTTATTGCCGGGGTAAGGGCTGATGAAGAAGGTTCCCGTTCTAAGGAGAGGTATTTTTCTCCACGTGATCGAAATAATGACTGGGATATTGGTGAACAGCCGCCAGAATTCTGGAATCAATTTAAAACAGATTTTGCTCCAGGAACCCATGTCAGGATTCATCCTTTATTGGACTGGACTGAATTAGATATTTGGGAATATATAAAGAGGGAGAATATTCCAACTGTATCTTTATACTATGATCAAGGAGAAGGCAGGCGCTATCGATCCTTAGGTTGTGCGCCTTGTACATCACCAGTAGATTCAAATGCCAAAAATGTTGATGATGTTGTAGAAGAGTTGAAAAATGGGCAGTTTTCCAATATTGCCGAACGTTCTGGCCGGGCTCAAGATAAAGATGATGGCGGTGGATTAGAAACTTTGCGCCGTGATGGTTATATGTAAATCCAGAGGTTTACCAAATTATTTTTGATGAAAGTTATGTAGTAAGGAATATATTATGTCAGATATGAAAAAAGAAGATATGAATTTGGTTTTTGTTGGGCATGTAGACCATGGAAAGAGTACAATCATTGGTCGAATGTTAGCTGATACAAATTCATTACCTTTAGGAAAATTAGAACAAGTTAAAGAAACTTGTCGTCGGAATTCTAAACCTTTTGAGTATGCCTTTTTATTAGATGCCTTAAAGGATGAACAGGCACAAGGGATTACTATTGATTCTGCTCGTTGTTTTTTTCAAACAAAAAAGCGTAATTATATTATTATTGATGCTCCTGGTCATATCGAGTTTTTAAAAAATATGGTAACTGGAGCTTCCCGAGCAGAAGCGGCATTACTGGTTATTGATGCAGCCGAGGGTGTGAGGGAGAATTCAAAACGGCATGGCTATTTATTATCTATGCTGGGAATTAAACAAATCACAGTTTTAGTGAATAAAATGGATTTAGTGGATTATTCTGAAGAGGTTTTCCAAAAAATACGGGAAGAATACTCAAGCTTTTTAAAACAAATTAAAATAGAACCCAACCTCTTTATTCCGATTAGTGGTTTTGAAGGAGATAATGTTGCTTCATTATCTGACAAAATGAGCTGGTATTCTGGGCAAACTGTACTAGATTCATTAGATGCTTTTCAGAAAGAAAAAGCTCCGGTTTATCAGCCCTTTCGAATGCCGGTTCAGGATATTTACAAGTTTACCCGGGATGGAGATAACAGAAGAATTGTATCTGGTACAATTAGTTCTGGTAAAATTAAGGCTGGTGACGAAGTTGTTTTTTATCCATCTGGTAAAAGAAGTAAAATTAAAACCCTTGAAATTTTTAATGCAGCCCTTCCGGAATGTTATTCAGCAGGTGAGGCAGCTGGTTTTACTTTAGAAGAACAGATTTATATTAAACGGGGAGAGATGGCTGTAGCTGCTGCTGAAAAACAGCCCCAAGTCACCACTCGTATTCAGACTAATCTTTTCTGGTTAGGAAGAAAGTCAATGATTCCTACCAAAACCTATTATTTAAAGATTGGTACTGAAAAAGTTGGGGTAACTATTGAAAAAATATTAAGAGTTTTAGATGCTTCGACACTTGAAGAAATCCAAAAGGATCAGATTGATCGCCATGATGTGGCTGAGTGTATCTTAAAAACCGATCGTGCGGTTTCTTTTGATTTGATTGAAGATATTCAGGAAACCAGCCGCTTTGTTATTATTGATGACTATGAAATAACAGGCGGAGGAATTATTACTGAAAGCCTTTCAGATGCTCAAAGCTGGGTTCGTGAAAAAGTTTTTGTCCGGGAAAGTAAATGGGTAAAAAGTGAAATCAGTTCTTATCAAAGATCAGAGCGGTATAATCAAAAATCAGCATTAATTATTATTACCGGAGAAAAAGATGTTGGAAAGAAAAGATTAGCTAAATCATTAGAAAAAAATCTTTTCTTAGATGGTAAAATTGTCTATTACCTGGGAATTGGTAGTCTCTTATATGGAATTGATGCTGATTTAAAAGATGCTAATCAGATGAATTCTCGAGAAGAACACCTGCGTCGTCTTGGTGAATTAAGTAATATTTTACTGGATTGT
Organism: Spirochaetota bacterium; assembly: GCA_022361115.1. Classification (GTDB taxonomy): domain Bacteria; phylum Spirochaetota; class GWE2-31-10; order GWE2-31-10; family GWE2-31-10; genus JAKSBL01. Next base: position 15,154 of record JAKSBL010000122.1, read on the forward strand.
GGTGTTATTTTAATTTTAACTGCTGTTGAGCTTTCAAAAGAGGAATTTGATATGATCAATACCAGTATTGAAATTGATAATACTGAAATTATCTGGATTGGTAAAAATATAACAACAGATATTGAGTATGATTTACGTTTTGATTATGTGGAAAATGAACAGGATTATGCCGGCATGATCAAGGAACGGTTACAAAATCGAGGAATTATTTTTAAACCTTAAGGAAAAAAATTGAGTAGCAATATTACCTGGCATAATGGGCATGTTGACCAAAGTGTCAGAGAAAAATTATTAAAACATAAGAGTCATGTGTTATGGTTTACCGGATTATCAGGATCCGGTAAATCTACTATTGCTGTTGAAGTGGAAAAAAAACTTTTCGAAAAAAACATTTTTTGCTATCGCCTGGATGGAGATAATATCCGGCATGGTTTAAATAGTGATTTAGGCTTTAGTAAAGAAGAGCGAGCAGAAAATATTAGACGAATTAGTGAAGTTGCCCGGTTATTTTGTGATGCAGGTGTAGTAACACTGGTTTCGTTTATTTCTCCTTATCGTCAAATCAGACAAAATGCCAGAACAACCATTGGTGACAAACAATTTATCGAGATATATGTAAAGTGTTCGATAGAAACCTGTGCAAAACGGGACCCTAAAGGATTGTATGAGAAAGTAAAACAGGGTGAGATTAAAGACTTCACTGGTTATACTTCAGATTATGAAGAACCTCTTCAGCCTGATTTGATTTTAGATACTGAGAAATTTACTATTGACCAGGCAGTTGATCAAACTTTGGCTTATTTAGTGCCAAAAATCATGCCATAAAAAGAGCGTGAGTATTTCTTACTTAAAAGAGATACTCACGCTCTTTTTATTGGGCGATACTGGAATCGAACCAGCGACCTCCTGCATGTCAAGCAGGCACTCTAACCATCTGAGCTAACCGCCCTGGAATTAAGGTAAAAATACTATACTAAGAAATAAAATTTTTTTCAAGAATAATAGATTAAAATTTTAAAAATGTAATTGAGTAATCTCAATTTTAGACCAGCTGATAGAGTTAAATAACAGATACGATTGCTAAAAAGATTAATTACTACAATAGTAATAAAAAACATCCTTTTACTTGTATTATTAGAAAAAGATGTTATAATGGGCGGATAGATCAGTCAAATGGATCTATGATCTCATTGTAAATAATATAAAACTATTTTCTTTTATGATGAATGAAAAAAATAATAACCCCAACCTTGCCCCATCTAACTATGTATTTTACAGAAATCAAAAATGGAATTACCCTAAAATCACTCATGGATCCGGGATTTATATTTTTGATGAAGATGGGAAAACCTATATTGATGGCTGTTCAGGGTCAGCTGTAGCCAATATTGGGCATGGCAATAAAGAAATTGCTCATTATGCAAAAGAGCATATTGAAAAAATTGCTTTTACTCACCTTTCTCGATGGACCATGGATTCGATTGAGAAATGTGCTGAAAAAGTTGCTGCCTGGACGCCTGGTGATTTAAACCATGTTTATTTTGTATCTGGAGGGTCTGAAGCTTCAGAAACAGCAATTAAAATGGTTCGTCAGTATTTTGTAGAACGGGATGGTAAAAGTACTTCTAAATGGAAAATTATTTCCAAATGGAATTCTTTTCATGGCAATACACTTGGGTCATTAGCAATGACTGGTATTACGGGCCGTAAAAAGATGTTTGATCCACTTTTATTAAATTTTCCTAAAATACCCCAGTTTTATCATTATCGAAATCCCTGGCGAGCTGATAGCCTGGAGGATACCAGTATTCGGGCTGCAGAAGCCTTAGAAGATGAAATATTACGCTGGGGGCCGGAAAATATTGCCGGTTTTATTTCTGAACCAGTAGTAGGATCAGCTGCACCCGGAGTTCACCCAACACCAACCTATTTCAAAATATGTCGAGAAATTTGTGATAAGTATGATGTGTTAATGATCATTGATGAGGTTATGACCGGTTTTGGTCGAACAGGTAAAAACTTTGGGATTGATCATTATGATATTGTCCCTGATATTATCATTACTGGTAAGGGGATGAGTGCTGGTTATACTCCTATGGGGACAACTATTGCAAATGAAAAAATTTTTAATACTATCATGATAAATGGATCAGGCCAGTTTGTACATGGCCATACCTTTGCCGGTAATCCCCTTTCTTGTGGAATTTCTTCTAAAGTAATAGAAATTCTGGAGAGAGAAGAATGTACTAAAAACGCTGAAATTCAAGGGGATTATCTTTTAGAAAAATTAAAAGAGCTCCACGATCTGCCAATTATTGGCGATATTCGAGGGAAAGGATTGCTTTGCGGTATTGAATTTGTCCAAGACAAAATCACCCGTAAACCTTTTCCAGCTGAACTGAAAGTGAGCATGAAGGTAACCTGCAATGCTTTAAAAGAGGGATTAGTCGTCTATCCTGGTACCGGTTCGGTAAATGGAATATTAGGCGACCATATCTTGATTGCACCACCTTTAACCATTAATCATGAAGAAATGTCAAGTCTCATTGAGAAATTAACCAAAGCCTTGGATAAGACTTGTTCTCAAATAAAAAACTATATTTAATAATAAAAACTATTCAGGAAGATATATGGAAAAATTAATTATCACATTAGCCTGTACCGGCAATGTTCCCACAAAAGAACTTAATAAAACAACCCCTATTACACCAGAGGAAATTGTAGCAGATCTAAAAGAATGTTGTGAACTGGGAGTTTCGATTGCACATTTACATGCAAGAGATGAGGATCAACAACCCACTCACAGCCGAGATCAATACAAAGCAATACTGGATGAAATTAAAAATCAAAAACTAAATGTGATTACTCAACTTTCTACTGGTGCTAGAGGAGGAGAGAATACTGCTGAGAGCAGAGGACAAATGTTAGACTTAGACTGTGAGATGGGCAGCCTCGCTACAGGATCTTCTAATTTTCCAACTTCAGTGAATGCCAATAGTCCTCAATTGGTTGAAGCATTAGTAAAAAAAATGTATACTAATCAAATTAAACCAGAAATCGAAGCATTTGATTTAGCTATGATTTCCAATGCCAAAAGAATGCTGAAAAAGGGCAAGCTAAAAGGGCCTTTACATTTTAATCTGGTAATGGGCGTGCCGGGTTCTATTGAAGGATCTTGCAGAAATTTAATGTTTATGGTTGAGTCTTTACCAGAAAATTCCACCTGGTCTGTATGCGGAATAGGCCCAACTCAAATACCGATGATAACTATGGGAATTTTATTAGGCGGTCATATCAGAACCGGTTTAGAAGATACTCTTCATTATACAAAAGGGGTGGCTGCTACTAATAAAATGCTGGTCGAAAGAGTTGTTCGATTGGCTAAAGAACTGGGGAGAGAAATTGCGACTCCTGATGAAGCTAGAAAAATATTAGGATTGTGATTCCCATAATAATAGAAATTTAAACAACTTTTTTTATCAAATATAAATTTAGATTTCATAAATTATTTGTATTATTCTAAAATGAAAAAATTCTTATACCTGTTTTTTCTTTTTTCAATTTTTATTTTGATTTAACCATATCCATTAATATTAAAAATAATGGTTAAATATTACATAAATTATTTCCATCAGTTTAAAATAAAACGATTAAAAGGAGTTGAAATGATTCAATATAATAATTCTGAAATATTAGCAAAAACAAAAGAAGAATTAATCGAACTTATTTGGGATGCTGATAATCATATAAAAACCATTCTGCTTAATTCATGGAATATTACTGAATGTAGAGTCCGTTTATTAAATTATATTAATAACTTAGAAAATTATTATTTGAATTTCTTTTCCAAAGGAAAAGAACAGTGGCATAGTGTCCCTAAAAAAAATCTGGCTAAAATTTCTATAAAAATCATAAAAAATCTCATTCGGAAAGAAAATGAAGCGATTGCTGAATTTTCTTTATTACAAACTTTGCTGGATTTAGCTAATAATAAAAAGAAAGCAGTTGAATTAGTCAGCAAAGGTTTTTTAACAGAAATATTGTACTTATTGATTGGGATTCATGGGAAAGTAATTCTACCCAGTGAAGATGAAAAAAAAGGTTTTTTAGCTAAAAAAGGACGGGATGCGGCTATTTTTCGTTCTGGACAGCTGGATCAATATTCTCAAAGAATTGACCGGTTTTATAAGAAATATAAATCAGGTTTGGATGAAGAGTTTATTAATCGAAAAATACAATTAAAGAATAAAATACTAAAATATTTTAATGCAAGCGAATCTGACTGGGAAGATTTTCAATGGCAAATGGACCATATCATTTCTGACAAAAAATCATTACAGGAACTGGTTAATTTAAGTCAGGAAGAATTGGCAGGATTAGAAGCTGCTGAAAAATTTAATATACCATACCAAATAACTCCTCATTATCTCTCTTTATTTAATGAAAAAGGAAGGTCTGAAGAGGATCGGGCTATCCGTGCTCAAGTATTGCCTTCTAAAACATACTGTGAAAATGTGGACTATAATAGAAAGACCGAAGGAAATCTCGATTTCATGGGGGAAAGAGATACTTCTCCAATTGATCTAATCACCAGGCGCTATCCAAAAATTCTAATTTTAAAACCTTATGATTCCTGTCCACAAATATGTGTGTATTGTCAGAGAAACTGGGAAATTAAAAGCCTGGAAGATGCAGGAATTACCAGTGAATCTGTAGAAGATGCATTGAAATGGATCAGGGAAAACCCCAGTATCAATGAAGTTTTAATCACAGGTGGTGACCCTTTAACATTAACCAATGATTTTCTGGATGAGTTTTTAAGTAAAGTCTCTGCTATTGACCATGTAAATCGTATTCGTATTGGTTCACGTGTTTTAATTACTGTTCCCTGCCGGATAGATGAAGGTTTAATCAATGTATTAGAGAAATATCACCAGCCAGGCAAAAGAGAAATTTGTATGGTTACGCATTTTGAACATGCAACTGAAATGACACCAGAAACAGTTGAAGCAATTAAAATGATAAAGAAGCTGGGAATCAATATTTATAACCAGGCTGTATTTACCTATTACAATAGCCGCCGTTTTGAACTTTGTCAGTTAAGAAATATTATTAAACTTTGTGGCGTTGATCCTTATTACACTTTTAATACAAAAGGTAAAGAAGAAACAATCGATTACCGTGTACCCATTTCCCGTTTAGAGCAGGAAATGAAAGAAGAAGCCCGTCTACTTCCTGGTCTGGTTAGAACAGATGAAGCTGTATTTAATGTTCCTCGCATTGGTAAGTCTCACCTCCGTTCCTGGGTTGACCATGAACCTATCATGATTCTTCCTTCTGGAGAACGGATGTATCGCTTTTATCCATGGGATATGGATCTTTCTGCTATTGATTCTTATATTTATACAGATATTTCCATTTATGATTATCTTTACAGAATGCATCAAGATGGTGAAGATGTGGATGAGTATAATTCTATCTGGTACTATTTCTAGTCTGTATCACTAATAATTGAAAAGGTACTCTTATATCTTTTTATAAAATAGTTAAATCCACTTTATTGTTTACCTGAGATTATTCTGCAAAAATGACAGATTTCCATTGTGATTATTTTCACTTTAAAACCATTTTTAAAAATATGTTTAAATATTTGGAATTTCAGGGTTTTTATGCTAAGATGAGTGATCATATTTTAATTACATAGGAATAATGAAATGTCGCTAAAAGAAGAATTAGGTTTAGTAACTAATTTTAAATTATATGAACATGAATCAATGCTAAATCTTTATCATACTGCTGCAATGTTAAGGAAAAGGGCTACTGAATTTTTTTCTAAATATCACCTGACAGATGTTCAGTTTAATGTTTTGGATTTGTTATTTTACCAGGGCGGTGAAAAGGGTGGGTTAACCCAGATAGAGTTATCCAGAATGATGCTGGTTAACCGTTCAAATATTACCTCTTTAATTGATCGGATGGAAAAAGCAGGTTTGGTAATTCGGACAAATATCAGTGAAGACCGCCGTTATAATATTATTAAATTAACCCAAAAGGGAAAAGATAAATTAAAAGAGATTTCGAGCGATTATACCAAAAAGGTTAGACAAATCATGAGTGTCTTAGAGCCGGATGAAAAGAAAATGCTAGTAGATATTTGTGAAAGACTTCGCAGTAATTTAAATCAAATGGAAGCGTAAGAGATTAAAATAAGCTCAAACTAATTATTATAGTGACTTTTTTTTCTAAAACTAGTTTTGTTTTATTAGTTCATATATTAACAAAGTGATCAGGACAAAAAGATGTTGCCAGTTTTTCCAGACCCGATTAAAAATTTACCCTTAGCTGATATTCCCCTTGAAGGGTGTACAGCTTATCTCTCTCAGGCTGAAGATCATCAAATACTGTTTATGAAATTTGAAAAAGAGGTAATTTTACCTGAACATACTCATGAAAGCCAGTGGGGAGTCGTGTTAGCAGGTAAAATAGAATTAACTATTGATGGAGAGAGAAAAATATTTCAGGCAGGTGACCATTATTATATACCTGCAGGAGTGAAACATAGCGGTATTATTTATCCTGGCTATCAGGATATTACTTATTTCAACCAGCCGGATCGTTATCAGATAAAAAAAGCCCTTAAAAATTAAGCGTGATCATGAATACATTGGTACAATTAATTGGACAAGCACACAAAATTAGCTTTTATTATCCTTGAGAAACCTGTCGGTTTAGATATTTCCCTTGTGTCTGGAAATTGCCGGCTTTATTTCTTTGATAAGCAACTTTTCCTCTCAGAATGGTTATTTCTGCTTGTCCCTTAACTTTCAACCCTTCATATACATTACTGTCACATTGAGAATGATGAGACTGAGCTTGAATAGTTTTTTCATCTTCTTGATTTAATAAAACCAGGTCAGCATCAGCTCCTGGGGCGATTATTCCTTTATTTGGTGTTAAGCCAAAGATGGAAGCTGCTCTGCTAGATGCCAGGCTGACAAATTGTTCTTTGGTTATTTTGTTTTTTAATAATCCTTCAGTATAAAGAAGCTCAATTCGGTTCTCCACTCCGGCAATTCCATTAGGAATTTTTGTAAAATTCTCTCTGCCTAATTCTTTCTGAGAAAAATGAAATGGACAATGATCTGTAGCCAGGGTATCAAACTGGTTAAGTGATAAGGATTGCCAGAGTAAATCTTTATCACTTTCTGTCCGCAAAGGGGGACTCATAATATATTTTGCCCCTTGAAAATCAGGTAAAAGGTATTGTTCCTCAGTAAAAACAAGATAGTGGGGGCAGGTTTCTGCAAAAATATTTTGCTGTTGTTCTCTTGCTTTTTTTATTTCATAAACCGTCTCTTTAGCTGATACATGAACGAGGTAAACTGCAGCTCCTGTATGCTTTGCATAGAGCATGATTCGACTAGCAGCACTGGATTCTATCTGATTGGGCCTGGATTTTGCATGATAAATGGGTTGATACTTGCCTTCTTGAATCAATTTATTTTTTAAATAAGGAATGAGTTCACCATCTTCACAATGAACCAATATCAATCCGCCTGTTTTAGCAGCAGCATCCAGTGTCATTAATAATTGGTGATCTTTGATTCCGACTGTATCTTGATAAGCCATATAAACTTTGAATGAAGTCATCCCTTTTTGAATACATTGAGCCATCTGTTCAGGAATGGTATCATCCCACCAGGTAATACTCATGTGCAAACCAAAGTCACAACAACAATCATTCGCTTCAGCAAGCCGTTTTTCATAGGCTGAAATCAGGTTTTCCTTTGGTTCAGGGGTAACAAAATCTATAATGGTTGTGGTTCCGCCAGCCAATGCTGCCATGGATCCATGTTTAAAATCATCTGCGGAAAAACCAGGTTTCCCAACTGGTAAAGCCATGTGAACATGAGGATCAATTCCACCTGGCATGGTCAAAAAAGGAGTTGCATCAATAAGCTGAGGATCTTTAAAATCATTTGCCGAATAGTGTCCTATGCCTTTAATCTTTTCGCCTTCAATCAGAATATCACCTTTTTTTTGTCCTGTGGTTGTTAAATAAGAGGCATTTTTTAATATTATTGTTTTCATAATTGGTTCGTCCCTTTAGCATTTGGAAAATATTATAAAGAATTGGCTTAGGTCTGTCAACGGACTCCTCAAAAATTTGTTTAGTATATAGCAAAATTTTATTTTAGTATTGGAGATAACAGTGAACCCCTGAGATTTTAATCCTGTGATCATCTGTTAATATCGGTGCACCACAGTGTTATTTTTAATGAAATTTTACTTGAATTATTTTTAAATAGGTCGAATTTTTAATATAAATAAGATTTAAGTTGAATGTTGAATTTTATCTTAGTAA
>JAKSBL010000384.1 GCA_022361115.1 Spirochaetota bacterium
GAAACCTTAAATCATCAATTGTAAGATATTTAACATCTTGAAATTTTGCTGCTATATACCTAGGATAAATTCCAAGATAAGGAGGTACACCTAAGCCAGCTGGCTCATCTGTATAACAATCAAGTATCGTATATGACATAATAGCAATAAAAGTAGTTAATCTTTAAAAAATGTTTTCAAAAAATACTTTTTACCTTATTCTTTTTTCTAAGAAACAGATACAGATACCTAAACATTGCTGTATATATTAAAGCTAACATTATAACCAAGAACAGATATTTATAATAAAAATCAAACAATACAACTCCAACAGTTAAATAAGTAAAAGCTACAGCTCCCTGAGCAATTGGAACTAGAATAATGTCTTTTTCTTTCTTAAAATAGAATAATTTTATTACACCATTAACAATTGAAGGCAATAACATCAAAAGAAGCCAGTATAATTCTAGCATATCTAAGAAATAGAAAGAAAGAAAACTTGTTAATATTAGTGTCCAATCAGTAAAAGAATCAAAAATTTTTCCAAACATTGTTGTTTGGTTTGTTAACCTTGCAAATAAACCATCTAGCTTATCTGTTAATCCTACTAAAATAAAGATTAATAAAGCTTTATCAATTGACCCTCTAAACAGCATAATAACATACAAAGGAATTAAGATCAATCTTCCAGCTGTAATCATATTAGGAACATTAAATATCTTTTCTTCTATTGTCATAGCAGCTTTTATCGCATAATCAACACCTGATACTAAAGTGATTACTACTGCTGCTAACATCACCCACCAAGCTCCAGGAATATTAAGGATGACCATTAAGATTGCAATTATCTGGCTTACTGTCTTAGCTTTTCCAAGCATGCTTGCAGCAATAACTGTCCCTCTTGCCAAAGCTATTAATCTTATAGCTGTTATTATTAGTTCTCTACCAATTATCGCGATTGCCATCCAAGAATCAATGCCGCGACCTACTAAAAAAATTAAAGCAGCACCTACTAATAATTTATCTGATATTGGATCAAGAATTTTTCCTAAAGATGACACTTCTTTCCTTTTTCTTGCAACATAACCATCCAAGGCATCGGAAAAAGAAAGCATGATAAAGATGAAAGCAGCAAAATATTCTCTAAACGGTAATTCACTTAATAAAAAAGTTACAAAAAGAGGTATTAGTAAAATTCTAAGAATTGTGATTTGGTTTGATTTGTAAAGCAACTTCTTCATTTTAATCATAATCTTTATTAATACTTATATAATTTTCGTTGTTATGAAATACGACTTGCACACTCATACTATGTATTCAAGGTGTAGTAATTTAAAACCTGAAGTATTATTAAAGTTAGCAAAAAAGTTTAATTTAAATGGGATTGCAATAACAGACCATTACACTATTAAAGGCGCTTTAGCAGTTTCAAAATTAAACAAAGATAAAGATTTTGAAGTTATCGTTGGTTCAGAGATTGATACACCTCAAGGTTCTATTTTAGCTTATTACATCAATAAAGAAATAAAGTCCAGAAACATCCTTGAAATCCTAGATGAAATTAGAACTCAGGGCGGCCTAGCTGCAATAGCTCATCCATTCAGATTATCTTTACATAAACGACATTTTTTCTCATACCCATTAAAAAAAAATAAAAAATAAAGTAGATGCAATTGAAACTTTTAATGCAAGAAATTTTTTCATGAGCAATAAAAAAGCTTCAAAATTAGCTGAAGAATTTAATATTGCTCAAATTTCTGGTTCTGACTCTCATTTCTCTTTTGAGTTTGGCAACGCTTATACTTTATTTGATGGTAGTTTAAAAAAAGCTTTGAAACAGAAAAAAACTCAATCAAGAGGAAAAACTACTTTTGGTCCTTTAGGAGGTTTAATGAGTTTTTTAAGATACAAGTTCAATCCATAAAATATTTAAACAAATAAAACTCACAAATTATTGAGAATGGAATTTTGTATCTTAGCCTGCCTGTATTTTATGTTACCAGCATATCTTGCAAACATGGCTCCGGTTGTAATGAAAAATTCTTTTAATAAACTAAAAATTCCTCTTGACTTCAATATAAAATTTGGAAAGGATACTATTTTTGGAAAAAATAAAACTTTTCGCGGGTTAATATTTGGAATTGTTTTTGGGGTAATAACTGCATTCATCCAATCTCTTCTTTACAATTTTGAAGGTATTAAGATCATCTCATTTTTGGATTATTCAAACTGGTTATTATTGGGATTTTTAATGGGCTTAGGTGCTATTATTGGAGATCTTATTGAAAGTTTTTTCAAAAGAAGATTTAACATTAAATCAGGTAAGCCATTCATACCTTTTGATCAGTTAGATTTTATGATTGGCGCAATGGTCTTTGTTTATCCGGTTTTTCAGCTAAATTTAAATCAAGTAATAACTTTATTAGTTCTAAGCTTTTTCTTGCATATATTAGTCAACCATATAGCTTTTTATCTAAAAATAAGAAAAGAGAAATGGTAATGCTAAAGCTACTATTAAGAAAATGCTATTTTTTAACACAATTTCAAAATGATTCTTTTTCTTGAATAATAATGAACCTGTTGCCATTCCAAATAAGAAAATAAGAACAGATTCAATTAAGAATAAATTATTATTTCCAAGGCTAACAAAAAGGATTACTGCAAGAATAAAATAAAGGATCATGGATTTCTTAAAATTATTTTTTACTTTAATTTTAAGCAGGTAAAAACTTATTATTATAATAGA
>JAKSBL010000579.1 GCA_022361115.1 Spirochaetota bacterium
TGTTACACCCAAACTGGCTATTTCCGGTGATAAGTAGAGTTGTTTTGGTATTTTGTAAGAATTAGTAGACATTTGGATACCAGCAATATGATTGACTGCCCTAAGACTTTGAGCTGAAGCAAATTGAGCTAAAAATGTACCGGTCACATCACCGGCTGCATAAATATGAGATTCAGAAGTTTGCTGGTTGGCATTTACTAGTAAATGAGTTTGCTCCATCTCCAAAGTGAAATCATGGGTTTTGGGCAAAACAGCTATTCGTTGATAACTATTAATAATTGGGACACCAGAATCCAAATTCTGCAAAGCTTTTTCTAATTCTGGTTCAAGAATTAATTCTATTTTGTTTTTTTTCCATTTTCTTCTTAAAAAATTTATTAATGAATTGTCCAGGTAGGGTAAAATTTTATCATCAGGAATTACTTGAATGATTTTTTTATCCAGTAAATGGAGTAAATTGGCTAACTCAAAGGCTACTGGATTATTTCCAACAATAACATAGTGATCTGCTATAGATTGATTATTCAACAAATCCTGAACTTCCCAGATACTGTACTGCTCTTTCTTTTTTAAAGGCAAAGGAGAAAAGATTGAACCAGTTGCAATTAATATATGGTCGGTTTTAATTTCCTGATGATTGACTAAAATGGTTTTATGATTGAGGATTTCGGCCTCGCCAATAACTTGTTGAACCTTGTTTTTCTTTAAAAGAAACTCAACACCTTTCACTAACTGATTCACTACCTTGTCTTTTCTTGTGGCGATTTTATCCCACTCATAACCAATGGACTTTGATTCAACTCCAGTAATTCCAAAATAATCTGACTGGTATTTGATCTTCTGATATTGCCTGGCACTTTCCAGTATCACTTTCATCGGAATGCAGCCCCAGTTTAAGCACATCCCTCCTACTGCCTGCTTTTCCACCAGTAATGTTTTTATGCCTAGTTGAGCTGCTCGTATTGCTCCAATATATCCAGCTGGCCCTCCTCCAATTATGATTAAATCATAGTTTGTTATATCTGACATGATCACTCCTTCTTCAACAATTGCTTTTAGTAGAGATTACCTTTTTACATTAACATCATTGTTGGATCACTTAATAACAGCATCAATTCCAGGAGAAAACGGCCTGCATCCCCTCCATCTATTACCCGATGGTCAATACTGAGTGAAAGGGGTAAAAAAGGGTGTTCTTTTAACTTTCTGCCTGATCGAATCAATTTATTCTGGATTCTCCCCACACCCAGAATGGCAACTTCTGGATAATTAATAATTGGAACACCAAATATCCCAGCAATTGAGCCATAATTGGTTATTGAAAAAGTACTCCCTTTTAATTCTTCCAGTTTTAATTCCTTAGTTCTCGCTCTTGCAGCCTTATCATTGATTTCTTCACTAATTTGTAAAACATTTTTCTGATCTGCATCTCTGATAACTGGTACCATTAATCCATCTGGCGTATCAACGGCAATACCCATATGTACAGCTGGATGATAGACAATTTCTGATTTTTCCAGGTCCAGCCTGGCATTTAGTTTAGGATGTTTCTTTAAAGATAGTGCTACAGCTTTTATCACAAAGGAAAGGTAAGATATTTTTTTATCTCCATAGGACTGGGAGTTTTTTAACCTTTTTTTTAATTTAGCCAACCGAAAGATATCCACTTCTTCATAGGATGTGGCATGAGGAATAGTAAAACGAGCAGTTACCATTTTCTGCATAATGGTTTTTCTTAATTGAGAGAGAGGTTCTGTTTGAGGCTGAGAAATCATTTGGTTTGGTATTTGCTGATTTGTAAAAATTGAAGAACCATCATTTTGCTGATCATATGCTTTTTGTATATCTGCCTTCATTACTCGTCCACCAGGGCCGGTACCATTAATTTGGTTAATATCTACATTGAGATCTTTTGCCATTTTACGGGCTACTGGTGTAGCTAATGCTTTTTTAGTAATCAGTGTTACAACTTTTTCTTCTTCAAAACCTTCACCGGTAGCAGGTAAAAATGCACTGCTTCCCGCTTCTTCTATCACCCCAACAACCCCAAATCCTTTTTCTTCAATCTTTTGTTCTTTCTTTTCTACAACTTCCTGATCATTTTGTAAATCTCCTTCATTAGCCAGAGCAATTTCCACTATTCCTTCTCCAACTTGAATCACCTGCTCCGGTTGTATAAAAAGATTACGAATTTTTCCGGTTTTTGGACAAGGGATGTCAGTGACAACTTTATCCGTTTCTACTTTGATCAGAGGATCTCCTTGTTTGAGCTCCTGACCTTTACGGACATAAATTTTCAACACTTTTCCTTCAGTAATACCTTCTCCAATATCTGGAAATTTAAATATATAGTTCATAATCTTCCCCGTTTTCTTAATACTTAATCAAAGATTTTATTTTATGAAAAATTCGCAGACTATCAGGATAATACAGATGCTCAGCTTGCGGTAAAGGAACGACTGTATCAAAACCAGTTAATCGGCTAGGAGGAGCCTCTAAAGAGAGAAAAGCTTTTTCATTAATACGAGAAATCACTTCAGCAGCAACCCCAAAACTCTTCGGCCCTTCATGGATGACCAGTACCCGGCCTGTTTTTTTCACTGACTGGGTAATTGTCTCATCATCAAGAGGATAAATTGTCCGAAGATCGATTAATTCAACTGAATACCCTTCTTTTTTAGCCAAAATCATTGCTTGTTGAGCAATTTTTATCATTGCTCCATAACTGATTACAGTAATATCCTGGCCTTCCTGCACGACTCTGGCCTTACTCAATGGAATTCGATAAGTTTGCTCAGGAACCTCTTGTTTGATAGCCCGGTAATTCCGTTTTGGTTCCATGAATATTACCGGATCATTATCCTCAATTGCATTAATCAGTAAACCCTTTGCATCATAAGGAGTAGAGGGTATAACGATTTTTAAACCTGGTATATGTGCATAAAGGGCTTCCATACTCTCACTATGCATCTCCAGGGCTTTTACCATTCCACCATAGGGCATACGTATCACCAAAGGAGCAGACCGAATCCCTCTGGAACGGTGTCGGATCCGGGCAACATGAGAAATCAATTGATTAAAAGCAGGATACATAAACCCGGAAAATTGTATTTCAATTACTGGCCTTAATCCCCCAATGGCCATTCCCAGGCCTGCCCCAACTAAAACCGATTCTGCTAAGGGAGTATCAAAAACTCTTTTTGCTCCATATTTCTTTTGTAAGCCACTGGTAACTCGAAAAACGCCACCTTCTTTTCCAGCATCTTCCCCAAAGACTATTACATTCGGATCAGCTGCTAATTTTTTATCTAAAGCAGAGTGGATTGCATTTACCATATTCATCACAGCCATACTATTCTCCCTTTCTAGCTAAATAATTTTTGAGTTCCATCAGCTGACTGGTTAACTCATCAGGGATTTGTTCAAATTCATATTTAAAAATATCTTCAATCTGTATATCTTTATTTTTTTCTACTTCACTAAAAGTTTGATCAATTTCAGTTTGATATTGGGTAATCAAATCTTTGTCTTCTTTTTCTGACCAGAGATTTTGATCCATTAAATAGAATTTCATCCGTTTTATCGGATCTTTTTCTTTCCACTGATTTTCTTCTTCTTCATTGCGATAGAGTGAAGGATCATCTGAAGTGGTATGGGCACCTAGACGATATGTCAATGATTCAATCAAAACGGGTCCTTTGCCGGATTTTGCATGATCTAAAGCAGATTGGGTCACTTGATAAACTGCGAGAAAATCATTACCATCTACCTGCAGGCCGGGCATTCCATAAGCAAGAGCTTTTTGAGCAATTGTTTTAGAGCGGGTTTGTAAAGCACGTGGATAGGAAATCGCATACTGATTATTAGTGCAGAAAAAAACAACAGGTAATTCAAAGACAGCGGCAAAATTTAGACTTTCATGAAAATCCCCTTCTGATGTTCCTCCATCTCCAACATAGGCAATAATTGCTGATTTTTTAGCCTGATACTTCATGGCAAAACCCAGGCCTGCTCCATGGGCTAATTGAGAAGCAATAGGAACTGAATAGGGTAACATATTGAGTTCTTTTGGAAACATAGCCCCTTCTTCATTCCCCAGCCAGTATTTTAAGTAAGTTTTTATAGATAAACCTTTACTTAAATAAGCACCTAATTCCCGATAAGCAGAAACCAGCCAATCATCTTTGGAAAGAGCAAATCCACTCCCCACAGCAGAAGCTTCCTGTCCTAAATTAGGCGGTAAAGTATAAAGCCTGCCCTGACGTTGATAAGAAACACATTTTAAATCTAGTTCTCTGGCTAAAAGCATCAACCGATACCCATTTAGCAATTGGTCTTTTGATAGTTTGGGTAAATTTTCTGAATGAATAACCTTACCCTGGTTATCCATTACCTGAATGTAAGGAATCTTTGGCAATTTTAGTTCTTGTATCATAGTTTACCTCTAAACATAATATAGTGAGACTTATTGTTATTGTCAATAAAATATGTTAGATAAAACTAATTTAGTTTGTTTTTTTTCTCAATTAGCAGAAACGGCCAGACCTTTACCCAAAATCCTGCCTTATCAAAAGAAAAATTTACCGATTATGTCCCTGAAGCTTTTATTAAATTCCATTAAAGCCTGATTTTCCCTGGATAAATATTTAAGAAGATCTTGCGAGAGAAAAACAAATCTGCTAAACTAAAGAAACTTCACAAGTACACAACTTTTGCAGGAGCATTTTAAGTGAACACTATACTACTGGACCACGGCAGTGGCGGGGGATTAACATCTGAATTAATTTCCAATCTCTTTGCTCGTTATTTTAACAATGACATTTTGTTACAAATGGGTGATTCTGCTATATTACCGAATCTGAATGAGCAATTAGCCTTTACAACTGATTCTTATGTGGTTCAACCCATCTTTTTTCCTGGCGGTAACATTGGTAAATTAGCTGTTTGCGGAACCATAAACGATCTGGCAGTTAGCGGTGCAAAACCTCTTTATCTTTCCTGTGGCATGATCATCGAAGAAGGTTTTAGTTTAGATAAATTGGAAGAAATTGTATCAACCATGGCGCATGAAGCAGCGCAAGCCGGGGTTCTGTTAGTAACTGGCGATACCAAAGTAGTAGAAAAGGGAGCTTGTGATCAAATTTTTATCAATACTGCTGGTATTGGAAAAGTCAACCCAAAGCATATTGAAATTGTCACAGGAAAAAACATCATTCCTGGTGACAAGATCCTTCTGAATGGTCCGATTGGCAATCATGGCATGGCTATTTTAAAAGAAAGAAAATCTCTCCCTTTTGAAGCTCCTTTACAGACTGATTGCCAGGCTCTCAATAAAGTTATTAATGAAATGCTCAGTTATACTGAACAGATCCATTTTATGCGTGATGCAACCAGAGGAGGGATTGCAACTGTTTTAACTGAAATTGCTGAGCAAAAAAACTATGGTATATCCATTGCTGAACAACAAATTCCAGTTGACAAAAGTGTTGCCGGTTTTTGTGAATTTCTGGGCTTTGATCCCCTTTATGTGGCAAATGAAGGTAAATTTATTGCAATTGTAGCTAATGGGGTTGCGGATGAGCTCATTCAAATTATGAAAAAGTACCCAGGCTGTGAAAAAAGTTGTATAATCGGTGAAGTAACAGAAAAATCTCAAGGAAAAGCCATTTTACAAACCTCAATTGGCGGAAGAAGATATTTACAAAAGCTCAATGGTTTTCAGTTACCTAGAATTTGTTAAAAAAAAATACCAAATGATTTGTATCTTATGAAAAAAATTCAGAGTTATCTTATTAAAGTAACTGGTTTAGTTCAAGGAGTTGGATTTCGCCCGTTTATCTATCGGTTAGCTAAAGAGCTGCAAATTTCAGGATGGGTCGAAAATCGAACAGACGGAGTTACTATTTTAGCTAATACCGATCAAGAGGGCTTAGACCAATTTCAGCAACTAATCCTGCAGATGCATCCACCTGCATCACGTATTGATCAAATCACAGCTAAAAAAACTGATTTTTTTCCCTGTCATCAATTTATTATAAAAAAAAGCCAGGCTGTTGCCGGCCAAATAACTGCTGTCAGCCCGGATCTGGCTGTTTGCTCTGCTTGTTTAGAAGATATAAAAAAACAAAAAAATCGTATAAACTACCCCTTCACCAATTGTACCAATTGTGGCCCCCGGTTCTCGATTATTAAAAACATTCCCTATGATCGTAAAAATACATCTATGCATGATTTTATTATGTGCCCTCAATGTGAAGCTGAATATACAAACATTGAAAATCGCCGTTTTCATGCACAGCCCAATGCTTGTTCGATTTGTGGCCCTCAATATCAGTTGGTTTATCAAAATCAGACCATTACCAATATGGATGCTATTTTGTCCGTAACAACGACTTTGTTAAACACATCTGGAATTATGGCTTTAAAAGGCATGGGAGGATTTAATCTCATATGTAATGCTGAGGATCAACAGGCCGTTCGAAAATTAAGAGATCTAAAAAAAAGGGATGGAAAACCTTTTGCAGTGATGTTTGCCTCATTAGCAGGATTAAAAAAATATGCACAACCTGCTGACAAAGAAATTGAATTATTAACTTCAGTTGCTCGACCTATTGTAATCATAAAATCTAAGACTGCCGGATTACCAGAAGAGGTCTGCAATGGCTTGCATACCATTGGAGCTATTTTACCCTATATGCCCATACATTACCTCCTTTTTGAAAAAAGTCAATTAGAGGCCATTGTTTTTACTAGTGGTAATTTCTCTTCAGAACCCATTATTATACATAACCATGTGGCTGAACAACAGCTTAGTCAACACTGTTCAGCTATTTTAGAATACAACCGAACCATTATCAACCGTTGTGATGATTCAGTTGTGCAGGTAGTGAAAAATAAAACCCAGATTATGCGCCGAGCCAGAGGTTATGTTCCTCATGCCATCCCAACAGCTTTGAATACAGAAGGTATTTTTGCTACGGGAGGCGAATTAAAAACAACATTTTGCCTGGGTAAAGGCCAGGATGGCATTTTTAGCCAGCATATTGGTGATCTAAAAAACGCGGACACCTTTGATGCTTACCAGGATGCCTATAACAGATTAAAAATGCTTTTTCAATTTAAACCAGAACTGGTAGTTACGGATCTTCATCAAGATTTTTATGCTGCCCAATGGGCGCAACAACTGGGGTTGCCGGTTATCCATGCACAACATCACCATGCTCATATTGCCGCAGCTATGGCAGAGTTCCATTTAGAAGAAAAAGTTATTGGTTTTGCCTTTGATGGAATTGGTTTGGGAACCGATCACAAAATCTGGGGCAGCGAAGTACTGATTTGTGATTTATTAAATTTTAACCGCTATAGCCACTTAGATTATGTTCTTCTGCCAGGTTTAGATCAAGGAGCGAAAGAACCTTGGCGAATGGCCCTTTCCTATTTATATAAAATTTTTGGAAAAGACCTGGTCAATCTTGATGCTCCTTTGCTACAACAAATCAAAGCACAAGATCAACAACTCTTAGTAGCAATTTTGGAGCAAAAAATCAATTGCATTGCTACTTCCAGTATGGGTAGATTATTTGATGCTGTTGCAGCACTATGTAATATTTGCTTAATCCACACTTTTGAAGCAGAAGCTCCAATTCGCTTGGAAAACCTTGCTGATCCTCAATGTTATAATGAATATTCCTTTCACATTGATCAAACTATAAAAGTCTACCCTATGATAGAGGAGATTCTAAGGGATGTCCAGAATCAGACACCAGTAGCTAAAATTGCCGCAGCTTTTCACAATACTGTCGTAAGGATCATGATAACACTAGCCAAAAAAATTAAAAATGAGTATAATATAAATAAAGTAATTTTATCCGGCGGAGTATTTCAAAATCGATTTTTATTATCCCGCTGCTATGATTTTTTTCTCAAAGAAAAATTTCATTTATATGTTGCCAATCAAGCACCCGTCAATGACGGAGGTTTAGCACTAGGACAATTGGCAATTGGAGCAAAGCAAAGGAGCCAATAATTATGTGTTTAGGAATTCCAGCAAAGGTTTTATCTATCCAGGGAGACAGCGCAAGAGTAAGTATTAATGATGTTGAGTATGAAGCAAGTTTAAGCATGGTAGAGGATGTTGCAGTCGGTGATTTTCTAATTGTTCATGCTGGATATGCAATTGAAAAACTGGATCAAGAGCAGGCTTTTGAGACTCTAAAAATGTTTGAACAAATCCAGGATGAATAATGAATTTTATAGATGAATTTCGCAATAAATCTCTTATTACTAATATTCTGGATAACATTCAGGCAATTTCTACTAAAGCAGTCACATTTATGGAAGTATGCGGGGGCCACACTCATGCAATACTGAAAAATGGAATTCGTGAACTATTGCCATCAAATATTGAACTCCTCTCTGGCCCTGGCTGTCCTGTTTGTGTTACAGCCCGGGATTTTATTGATAAAGCCATTGCTTTAAGTAGAGAACCTGGCATTATCATCACAACTTTTGGTGATATGTTAAGAGTTCCAGGCTCTCATTCTACCTTAGCCAAAGAAAAAGCATTAGGCCAGGATATTAGAATGGTATACTCCTCCCAGGAAGCATTAACCATTGCCGCCACAGAATCAGATAAAAAAGTAATTTTTTTAGGAATAGGTTTTGAGACCACAGCCCCTACCAGTGCAGCAGCCATATTATCTGCTGAGAAACAGAATATCAATAATTTTTTCTTACTCAGTTCTCATAAAATTATGCCACCTGCAATGGCTGCTTTAATTGAAGACAACATTCCAATTAATGGATATATTTGTCCAGGCCATGTTACCTCAATAACAGGAACGGATATATATCTACCTATTGTAGAAAAATACCAGGTGGGTTGTGTCGTCAGCGGATTTGAACCTCTGGATATCTTACAAACTATCTATATGTTGACTAAACAACAAGAGAACCAGCAAGTATTACTAGAAAATCAGTATCGTCGAGTAGTAAAAAAAGCAGGTAACTTAAAGGCAAAATCACTAATGGAGACAGTATTTGAAAAATGTTCAGCCAATTGGCGCGGCTTAGGAGAATTACCCGCTAGTGGTTTGAAAATCAGAGAACAATTCAGCCAATTTGATGCTGAAAAAAACTTTACTCTAAATGTCCCTCCCCCATTAGAAGAAAAGGGCTGTATTTGCGGCCTTATTCTAAAGGGTCTAAAAAAACCATCTGAATGCCCTTTATTTAAATCGCAATGTACACCTGCTAATCCTGTAGGAGCCTGCATGGTATCTCATGAAGGGGCTTGTGCAGCTTACTATCAATATCGGTAAGTTAGTGTATAAAAATGGAAAAACCTGGCTAAAAGCCAGGTTTTCCTATGTTTAGTAAATGAAATCAGTCAAAATCTCTGTCCATAACTGTTTTTCGATTTGAATTTTTTGCACTTTCAACAGCACTATCACAAAGTGCTTTAACTTTATTAGTTAAAACCTCAGCTACGCTAGCGGATGTACTCATACCGGAAGCTTTAATATAAGCTTTTACTTTGGACATTACAACT
The DNA here is from genome assembly GCA_022361115.1 of Spirochaetota bacterium. Lineage (GTDB taxonomy): Bacteria > Spirochaetota > GWE2-31-10 > GWE2-31-10 > GWE2-31-10 > JAKSBL01. Next base: position 9,551 of record JAKSBL010000579.1, read on the forward strand.
AGAACTTCATTTTTTTCACTCATAAAAACTCCTAAACATTGTTTAATCAGTTTTTTACCATATTTTAATCAAACAAACAAGAAAAAAGTAAAAACTCTTACTTTTTTTAATTTTTTTGTAAATTTACCAGGCAGTTACCCAATATTCTGAACAATCCTCCTGTCTGGCTAAAAATTGGTATTCAATCAAATATCTGCGAATAGTTACATAATCATATTCATAAAGTGCTTTTAATATTTCATTCACTTCTTTTTCTGTATATTTTTGTTCACCTTCAAAAAACCTACAGATCTGTCGTAAAACCACCAACTTTTCTTTTTCTTTCTTGGGAAATTTTAATAATTGATTCAATTCAGGAGTAAAGTATTTGGCAATAATTTTTTTCTGTTCAGATTGTGTTACTTTGGTTCGGTCATCATTTATAGGAATATTATGATGAAAATCAATAAACTCTGCACTTACTTCTTTATCTAGTCTTTCATTTAATAATTCCATAATAGCAACAAAGAGCCTGGCTTCTTTTAGCTTTTCCTTTAACTGAAACCGTTGATTACGGATTGTTGATTTTGCAACTTGTGCTTTTGCAGCAATTTCACTATCAGATTGTCCCAGGTACATTCCCAGTAATACTTTTTTTTGGGCAGAACTTATTCCATTTGATTTTTTATCCAGATTGACCAAATATTGAAAAGTTGATTCGTGTTCAGCAGTTATATGTTTTTTAATGATCAACTTTGCTTCTAATAAATCATTTTTCACAGGATAAATATATCCATCTGGAAAGGATTTTCCGCAAAATAAACACACATAAGAGTCTGTAGCTTTGTCCTTGATATAACCCCTTTTTAATTCATTAATATGACAATTCCAAATTCCCTGGCTTTCATTCATAGCGATCTCCACTTTTATAAACAAAATTATATATAGTTTATTATATAATAGATATTATTTATTAATATCTATTAAATGTCAAGTATATTTTTGTTTTGCTCAATGTTTTGAATATATAATTTTAATATTCTTGTTTTGATAAAAAATAATCTAGTTTCTGGATCTAAAGTTTATAAAAAATACTAAAACAAAATATCCGGCATTTCAGAATTAGATTATGTTATAATAATACGAAGGAAATGACATGAAAATGCTGGCAATAATCAGTAGTCACCGAAAAAAAGGGAACACAGCCGGAGTAATCTCATTATTAAAAAAATCTATAAAAAATTTAGCAAACATAAATAACGATACTGTTGACTTTGAAACCCTTTTTTTAAAAGATTATCAGATTGCAGACTGTATTGGATGCCGTTCTTGTTATCACCAAGGGCTCCGGGCCTGTCCCCATCAGGATGATGCCTTGCTTCTCAAAGAAAAATTCAAAAAATCTGATGTTATTATTTTTGCCGGCCCGGTTTATATTAATTCACTAAATGGAACCATGAAAATTTTCATTGACCGTTTTGTTCACCTCTGTCATCACCTAGAAGCTTATCAGCAATATGCTCATATTATAATTACTACAAACAAATCTGGAATCTCTAATACCATAAAAAATTTATCAGATGCTGTTGTTGCTTGGGGAATGTATTTAACCGGCAGTAAAGGTTTTGCTCTTGAAGATTCAACAGAATCAGAAATAGATCAGCTTTATCATAAAGAGATTACTAAAGAAGCGGTTAAAATATTCTGGGACATTAAAAAACAACAAAATCTAAAACCAAAATTAGCTCAGCTAATCGTCTTTAAAATTCATCAATATTACAAAGGAAATAATAAATTTAAGGATCTCCGACCGGAAGAATATCAGTATTTTAAGGAAATGGGTTGGGCCAATCACAAGGTGAATTATTATTACCCTCATCAAACAAACCCAATCAAAATACTATTAGCCAGGATTGTTGCCAGAATTATTATCCTGATCATGAAATAATGATTAACTATATATTTTTACTTTTTTTATTATTATAGATTCCTATCTTCGCGAAAATCTATAATAATTGTGAGACCTTTTTTTCATAGAACTAAAAAATCTACCAGTACAATAAAATTACACCATTTAATATTTCTATTCAGTTAATAATTGACACTGGAATTAATTTTTTTTATCATTAATTTATTTTTGGAGGAAAAAATATGAAAAAATTTGGGATAGTTTTAATTATTATTACTTTAGTTTTTAGCAGCTGCAAAAGCTCTCATGATACTACTCAGCGGCATGATTTTAATGCAACTATCGGGATTATTGGAGCAATGCAGGAGGAAGTTGATATTCTCAAAAATAAAATGACCATAATAAATGAAGTAGAAGAAGCTGGCATGACTTTTTATACCGGAACCCTTCATAATAAAAAAATTGTACTGGCAAAATCTGGAATTGGTAAAGTGAATGCAGGTGTCTGCGCTCAGTTGATGATCACTCTTTTTAATATTAAGTATTTAATTAATTCTGGAGTTGCCGGCGGGATGAACCAGATGTTAAACCAGGGCGACATTGTTATCTCAAAAGATGCAGTACAACATGATTTTGACTTAACCGCTTTTGGGTCTCCATTGGGAGAAATTGCAGGTTTGGGAATCATCTTTTTTAAAGCTGATAATTATTTGGTACAAATTGCAGAAAAAGCAGCCCAGCAAGCCAAGCTTGCGGATTCAAATTTTTATTTCGGGCGTATTGCCAGTGGTGATCAATTTATAGCTGGCGGTGAAAAAGCTGAAAACATAAAAAAACACTTTGCACCCTATGCAGTAGAAATGGAAGGTGCTGCAATAGCTCAGGTAGCATATATCAATCAAGTGCCTTTTGTTATTATTCGGGCAATCTCTGATAATGCAGATGGTGAAGCAGCTCTATCTTTTAATGAGTTTTTGCCAATTGCTGCTCAAAATGCCAGTACTATGATTGATAATATGATTCTTTTATTAAAGGAAAAATGAATTTAAACCAAATTTAGTCTGATCTTCTTTTTTATTTAGGAATAATTGCTCATGGAGAAACTACTTTATCTATCTGCTGAAATGAAAGAAAATTTACTCGACTTTCTCTACATAGATGAAAGCACAAACCTCTATACCATTCACTTCTTAGAAAATCATCCACAAGGCATAGGAGATATTTATTTAGGAACAGAAGAAAATGAAATCAGTGAAATGGTCCATGTCAAATATGATGGCAATTCACATTTTATTCATTTTTATGCTATGGATCATCCTGGACTAGACAAAATTGCTGGTCTAATACTCAAATTAAAGAAAAAAAAGTATCTTTTAGCTGGCCAGACTCAGGAAATTGAATATATTACTGCAAAACTCAATAATATGAACCAATTAAATCATTATCTTTATCTTCAATATAATACAGAATTAATGCAGGATTTTTATGCCCCCAGGCAAGTTACTTTGAGACAGGCAAGTGATGAAGCTGATATCCCAATTATTAAGGAATTTTTAAGAGCATTTTTTGGTACTGAAACAGGTAAGGCAAGCCAAAACATCACTCATAATCAGAAAATAGATGAAGATATGAAAAAGGGCATTTATTTATTGCAAGCAGGTAAAGAAATAATTGGCATGGCCCGTTTTATTAGATATAGTTATCATTATATTGAAATCTCAACTGTTTATATCAAAGAAAAATATAGGAACCAGGGGTATGGTAAAATTCTCATTCAATATATGCTTAAAGAAGCAAGAAGATTAGATAAGACCCCAATCCTTCACTCAGAATTAACCAATACAAAAGCCCTTAAATTTTATCAGCAATTGGGATTTCAAGAGTATTGCCAATATACATTTCAATTCATTTAATGATGTATTGATGTATTAACCCTAAATCTACGTATATTAAGTCATTTGCTTTTTTATGAATTGCACTGTATAATCCAAAGCATTTTGAAGATTTTTCCTGGCAGGTTCAGATAACCCTTCTTTAAATTCCCAGTCAAATCCCTGGATTTCCAATAAATAAGCAGGAGGGTTTTTATTATAAATCTCAGAACAAAAAGCCATAACAGAAGCCGGGCTCATGGCATGAGTAGTAAAAGTGATCACCTTAGCTGGTTCTATTTGAGATATTCGAAAACCATCTATTTCATTTTCAGAAGCATCAATAAATACTACTAAATTATAATGAGAAACCAGTTCAGAATCTTCAACATTTAATTGAAAAGCAACTTCTGTATTCACACCTTGTAAATTTAGATCTTCTATTTTTTTTACAAAAGAAAGACCCAGGCCATCATCAGAACGACCCGGGTTTCCATATCCATAACAAAGAATTTTCATCATTTAAAACACTGCATCCCTTTTCTGAGTTGAAATGAGATTATCTTTATCATCATACATAGAGACAATCAGAGGCATTTTACCTACAGCATGAGTAGCACAGCTTAAACAGGGATCATATGCACGTATTGCTACTTCAACACCGTTCATCATCCCTTCTGTAATCTCTTTCTGACCATTCATTTGGTCTTTTGCTGCTAAATTTACTGCTCGATTCATTGGCTCGTTATTGTTGGTTGTAGAAACAATTAAATTAGTCATGGTAATTAAATCATTATCATCAACTTGATAATGATGAAATAAAGTTCCGCGAGGAGCTTCAACCAATCCAACACCTTCTTTTGCCTTTGTTCCGGTTTTCACTAAATCAGTGCTTTGTAAATCTTTATCTAAAAGTAATTCTTTAATCACTTCAGCAGAATGGAGTGTTTCAATTAACCTTGCCCAGTGCATGTGCATGGACATGTTGTTTGGTTTACCTTTGGTATATTTGCGATATTCTTCAAACTCTTTTTGAGCAAGTGTACTTGGAATAAAATCACAGGTATTCAAACGTGCTAATGGTCCTACTCGGTACCAGCCATCCTGTTTACCAATAGATTTTAAGTATGGAAACTTCATATAGCTCCAACTTTTTACTCCTTCACCAATATACTGAAGATAATCTTGATAGTCTACATCATGAAGAATTTTTTTACCTTCCGCATCAACTGCCCTTAAAACTCCATGATATAAATCAAGTGCACCATCTTTTCTAACCAGTGATAAGTGGCTAGACGGAAAAGCAGCGAAGCCATCAATAAAATCTTTATTTTTCTTGTGGTAATCTTTAAGGAAATCTAAAGCTGCTTGAGCCCATTTAATCATATAATCGGCATTAAACGGATCATCTTGTTTTAGAAAAAAGTCTCTTTCTTCAATGGAAAGATTTTTATTGATACCTCCTGGAATTGCACCAGTTCCATGTATCTTTTTACCAGCAGTAGCCCGGATAATCTCCTGGCCAAACTTTCTCATGGTAACGCCCATGACTGCCAGATCTTTATGTTCTAAAGCAACACCAATCACATTTCTTAAAGCTGGATCACCGTGAATTCCAAAAAGTAAATCAGGCGAAACAAGGTGAAAAAAATGTAATACATGGGATTGAAACATTTGTCCATAATGCATCAAACGACGCATTTTTTCTCCTGCAGGAGTTAAATCTTCAGGACCTACACCTGCAATAATATCTACTGCTTTTGCTGCAGCTAAATGGTGACTAACCGGACAAATTCCACAAAGGCGTTGTACTAATACTGGCATTTCCCAGTAAGGTCGCCCCTGGCTAAAACGTTCAAAGCCTCGAAATTCCACAATATGAAAACGGCTTTCACTAACATTACCTGTATCATCCAGATGAATAGTGACTTTACCGTGACCTTCAACCCGGGTTACCGGTTCTATTGTTATTTTTCTACCCATAACATTCCCTCGTTATTTAGTTTTTCCCCATAAAGGGAAGTCTCACAAAGGGCCAATGATTACCCATTAGCCTAATCAAATTTATAGTGTTGATATTCCACTGATAATGGTCTACCTGTTACTAATGCTTCTAATGCTTCCCAAATCAGTTCAGCCCGGGGCGGACAGCCTGGTAAAAAATAATCAATTTTAACAATTTCATGACAGGGATAAACCTTATCCAGGATCATTGGTAACTCTTCATCATTAGGAATGATCCGATCATCCACTGTGGGTGACCTTAAATAAGCTTCTTCCAAACACTCTTTAATATCCAGAGCGTTTCTCATAGCAGGTAATCCGCCCATAATGGCACATTCGCCTAATGAAACTAAAATCTTACAGTTTTTACGAAAATCCTTTAATACGTGGACATTTTCACTATTACAGCATCCACCTTCAATCAGGCCAATGTCACATTGTTTGGTAAATGTTTTAATATCATCAACAGGAGATTTATTAAATTCTACTAAATCAATGAGCGTTAAAATTTTTTCATCAATGTCAAGAAAGGACATATGACAGCCAAAACATCCGGCTAATGAAGCTGTAGCTACAATTGGTTTACTCATAATCAAACCTCTTCCTTATAAAATTTTATCAAACATCACTACCGATTGGTTCTTTATCAAACTTCCTAGACCCGATAGGCTGAGAAAAGCCAATTCCCCTTCTCAAAATCGCACCAACTGGACACATATCCATTGCTTTTTGGGCTAAATCATCACTCATTTTATTAGCTAATTCAGTATCAATAGTGATTTCTACTTCATAACCTCTTTTTCGAAAAGCAAAATAACTTCTTCCCTGTTCATCTTTAACCCCTCTGATACACCGTTTACAGAGGATACAACGGTTATGATCTTTAATGATTTTTGGATTGGTTGCTTCCACATCTCTATCAGGAAACTGATAAGGAAAACGGGGAACATCCATATTAAATCGATAAGCCAAAGCTTGCAACTCACAACTACCGCTTTTTTCACAAGCAGGGCAAAGGTGGTTACCTTCGACAAATAGAATTTCAATTACTGCTTTTCTTAGATCGTTTAGTTCCTCTGTTTCTGTTTCAATCTTCATTCCCTCTGTAACTCTGGTTGTACAGGCTGTCATCATTTTTCCATTGACCAGCACTGTACAAATCCGACAGGAACCCCGCGGCGGGACTCCCTCATAATTACACAAAGAGGGGATATAAATACCATTTTTTTTGGCAGCTTCCAGGATAAAATCCCCGCTATCACCAATACACTCTTTTCCATCAATAGTGAAATGTATAAACTTACTATCCATGAAATTCCTCCACATCCTTAGGATCTCGGCCGGTTACCTGACATGATCTTTCTACTGCTTTGTGCAGATCAAAACCAGCATCATAATTTTTATCGATTTGAATTCGATCAATATACTGTTGTTTGAAGTTTTTGATGGTAGTCAAGATAGGATTTACTGCTGTTTGGCCTAGACCACAACGGTTGGCAAGCATAATTTTTCCCCAGGACACCATATCTTCCAGGTCTTTTTTGGTTCCATGGCCATCAATAATTTTTTGTAAAGTGTTTCTATACAATACTGTCAAACAGCGACAGGGAACACAGGATCCACAAGACTCCTCAACAAAGAAATCAGTGAAGTTTAACACTACATCCTTTAACAAGTCATGGGATTTGTTAATTATCATAATAGATCCGCCAGTAGAAAGGTCTTCAAA
>JAKSBL010000196.1 GCA_022361115.1 Spirochaetota bacterium
AATTTTACAAAAATCAAAATCAGTGATTATCTGGTTGAACTGGTAAATAATGTTTTTACTCTTTCCCAAAAAAAAGTTTCCCTAAAAACCGATCTTGATGAAATCACTATTGATACTTCCTCAGCTGTTTCTCTGGGACTGATTTTTAATGAACTGGCAACCAACACCCTAAAATATGGTTTGGTAAAAACTGGTGAAAACCTCTGCCATATTTCTATAAAAAGAGATCTCGACAAGAAAAGTTATCAATTTATTTATGAAAGTAATGGAATACCTTTTCCTGCAAACATCAATCTTGATCATTCTGATACTATGGGATTACGTTTGATCACTTCAATAGTGGATCAGCTAGAGGGTACAATAGAATTGATCAGACGGCCGCATCCCCGGTTTGTCATCCAGATTCCTGCTCAATGATGGACAGTACTTTTTGATGAACATCTTATCAACATCAGACCAAATAATCTTCAGAACAATTATTTCATACCAAAATACATAAAAAAACATACCAAAAGACCTATTGGGTTTTAAGTAAATAGCTATATATTTTTGATGTAAGATTTTTTATTGATGTATGAAATCATAATTATAAGACATTAAGGGAGAACAAAATGAAAAATTATTTCGTATTCAGTTTATTTTTATTATTAATTTTCTTTACAGGATGTTCTACTCCTGGCACAGATTCTTCTGACAATTCATCCAAAAAAGCAGCAAATTCTATCATACTCACTCAGATTGATCTAAGATTGGCAGTTGGAACAAATGTTTCGGGAACATTAACTATTGAATTGAGAGATGCAACCGGCAGTACACCGGCTCTTTGGAGTAATACTATTAATACCAGCACTCTTCATTCTGGAGCCGGGAGCTATTGGAATAGCTTTACTGTACCTGATATTGAGTTAACCAATAAGCAAACTTACCGTATCTATGTAACACGTAGTGATGCACAAGATATACCAAATAGCAACACTATTTCCTGGAATTCCAGTGATAGTGGGGATGATGAATATACACAAGGATTTAGTTCAAGTGGCAACAGCAATATTGATTTTACATTTCGAATATTTGATGATGGTATAGTGAATCAACAAATGGAATCTGTGGAATATGGATATTCCGTATTTAATACTGGTTATTTATGGCAGGAATTTGTACCAGAAAGCTGACAGAACCTTTGAGTTTTAAAAAGTCATGGATTTTCCATGACTTTTTGGTATTTTAGCCTAATAAACATCAATGATTATTTAAAATAAAAAGTTAAATGATTACTACTACGGATGTATAGCTGTAAAAATACCTCCTTTGGCTGACAAATAATTACTCTATTCAGTATAAAATGGTCGGGCTTCCGACAAAATAATAATTGACACCAAGTTTATTTTTCTGCCGGATTTTTTTAGTATAAAATTTATATCACAATAATTATATAGTACAGTAGGAATTTGACTGCGGATATCCGATTATTTTCCTTTTTTGTAAAAAAAATATTCTTCAAAAAATAATTGTTGACATTGGTTTTTATTTTTTATAACATTTTTGTACATTATTTTTTCATAATCAAATGTGATTGATTTATTTAGGCAAGAGCAAAGAGAGTCTATATAAATGAAACCCTGCATGACAGGGGAATTTATATAGGCTCTTTTTTTTGCTTTGAAAATAGAGGAGGTATCTATGAGTAATGATGAAAAAGGGAGACAGCAATTAGATATCTTTGCAGGTGAGTTATTACTATTTCAATTTCAGAGAATGGGAGTTTTTACAAAGTCAGGAGAAAGAATTAGTATATCTGATTTAAAAAAAATCATAAATAATAATACAAAATATTTCAGACTACTTGTTTCCATTGTTTCCATTCTTGAGAAATCAAAATTTATTTCATTACAAGACCAGATCATCTCTACTTTACCAGAGGCGGTTTTAGAGTATCAAAAAAATAATGAAAACTATTTTGAACAGGAAAAAGAAAGACTGGAACTGGAATATCCAGGATTAAAACATCATATAAATCTATTATACATTTGTCTCAATTCCTATCCTCAAGTATTAACTGGTGAATGGGATTCAATGGAAGTCCTGTTTCCAGGAGGATCAAAAGAACTGCTGGCAGGCATCTATCGTGGTGATGATATAACTCAGTTTTTTAATCAAACCCTAGCTAGAATTATTCAAAAGTATATCCAGTTAAGGGAAGAAGAGCATACCTCAAGGCAGATTAATATTTTGGAAATCGGTGCTGGTACCGGAGGAACCAGTGAGATTGTTCTTGATGCAGTTGCTGGGTATGGTGATAAGCTGAATTATTCCTATACAGATATATCCATGAGTTTTGTATTGGAAGGGAAAAAAAAGTTTAGCAGTATATACTCTTTTACAAAATTTTTTAAACTGGATATTGAAAAAACTGAAAAATTTTTAAAGGAAAATCATCAAAACCTTTTGAATCAGTACGATATCATTTTTGGAACAAATGTATTTCATGCTACAAAAAATATCAATCAAACTTTAAATAATGTAAAAATTTTTTTAAAAGAAAATGGACTTTTCCTCCTCAATGAAACCACTACTTGTAATGATTTTAATACACTGATTTTTGGCTTAACCGATGGTTGGTGGTTATATGATGATGAAAATATTAGAATAAAAAACTCTCCTTTACTAACAGATCATAGTTGGCAGGATTTACTTCAAAAAAATGGCTTTAGAAATGTAAAATCTTTAAATCACCCTGAGTTTAATACAACACAAAATATCATTTTAGGTGAAAATGATGATAAATATCATTTAGAAAACATAATTGATGGATCGTCATGCGCTTCTCTTTCAGAAGAAAGCAATTTAGATGAATTGGTTATCGATTATATCAAAGGGGTATTTTCAGAAGTTTTAAGCATGGAAAAAGAGGAACTCGATCCAGAATCTAGTTTTGATATCTATGGAGTAGACTCTCTGGTGAGTCTGGAAATAAAAAAGCACTTTCAAAAAAGACTGGGAAGACTGCCTGCTGTCCTGCTCTTTGAAAATACAACCATAAAAATGCTTGCTCGTTCGTTCATTGAGAATCATCGTGATAAATTACAAAACTTTTTGATTGCTAAAAGCTCCATTAAGAAACTAGCTGAAACTAGTGAAAGTAAAAACAATAAAAATAAAGTTACATCAAGTGTAAATAAAAATATTATTGAAGAAGATGATTTAAGACCGGAAAACAGGAATAACTATGAAGTTAAGCAGATCAATAATAATGACATAGCTGTAACCGGTCTGAGTTGTCGATTTCCCCAGGCCGAGGATCAGTTCGAATTCTGGGAGAATTTAAAAAAAGGCAAAAACTGCATAACTGAAATACCCAGAGATAGATGGAATTGGCAGGAGAACTATGCGCCAGGCAAAATAATTGAGGGGAAAATAAAAAGCAAATGGGGAGGTTTTATTACAGATGTTGATAAATTTGATCCCCTTTTTTTCAATATTTCGCCACGGGAAGCAGAGGAAATGGACCCCCAGGAAAGGTTATTTTTGCAGATATCCTGGTCAGTTCTGGAAGATGCGGGATATTTTAGATCTATAAAGGAAGAAAGAGAAAAAAATGTTGGTGTATTTACCGGGATAATGAATAATGATTATGAGTGGTTCAGCTCCCAAAGTGCTTATCATGGTAAATTTTCTAAAGCTCAGTCTAAGTATTGGTCAGTTGCCAACCGTGTTTCCTATTTTATGAATTTTACTGGGCCCAGTATAGCTATAGACACTGCCTGTTCTTCTTCTCTCACTGCCATTCATTTAGCATGTGAAAGTATAAAAAGAGGTGAGTGTGAAACAGCTATAGCTGGAGGAGTCAATTTAATTTTATGTTCTATCCACTATAAAAGGTTATCAGCCATTAATATGATCACATCTGACAACAAGTTAAAAGCCTTTGGTGAAGGAGCAGATGGGTTTATTGCTGGTGAAGGTGTAGGTGCAGTATACTTAAAGCCTTTAAAAAAAGCCATCAGTGATAGAGATCTGATTTATGGAATTATTAAAGGGAGTGCAATCAATTCCGGCGGTCGAACGAGCGGGTATACCGTGCCAAATCCGCATGCACAAGCCATGGTTATTAAACAGGCTTTTCAGCAGGCAAATGTGGAACCAAAAAATGTTACTTATATTGAAGCACATGGAACAGGAACTTCATTGGGTGACCCGATTGAGATCAAAGGATTATCCAAGGTTTTCAATCGGGATAATGATAAAATTCACTATTGTGCCATTGGTTCTGTTAAATCAAATATTGGACATCTTGAGTCTGCTGCTGGCATAGCTGGTTTTATTAAGGTGTTATTACAATTAAAACATCAAATGTTAGTTCCTTCACTTCATTCTGAGTTTATTAATTCAGAAATTGATTTAGCAGGTTCCCCTTTTTATATCCAGAAAAAACTAAGTCAATGGGATAATTCTCATAGCAGAGGGGATCAATTTTCCAGAATAGCTGGAATTTCTTCTTTTGGTGCAGGAGGAGTAAATGCTCATGTTGTTGTTGAGGAGTATATACCGGTTGCTCATCAAAATTTAACAGGCGGATTCAAGGAAGATGGACCTGTTATTGTTGTTTTATCTGCTAAGAATGTTCATTGTCTTAGAAAACAGGCAAAACAGTTGCTAGCTTTTATTACTTCCAGGATGTTCTCAAAGGCTGATCTTTTTCATTTAGCCTACACACTTCAGGTAACCAGAGAATCAATGGAGGCCCGTTTAGGCTTGATAGTGAATTCATTGCATGAACTTGAAGAAAAGCTTTCTACCTACCTGAATGAATTAAGGAGTATAGACGGTATTTATCAAGGACATGTAAAGACTGATAAAGAAAAATTAAAAGTGTTCAATAGAAATAAAAATGTCTCAATTGAAATGAATTCATGGTTTGCTAATAAAGAGTATGATCAATTGTTGAGATTTTGGTCAATTGGAGGAGAAATAAACTGGAATAAGCTTGATCAAGCAAATTCCCCCATTCTCATCAGTCTGCCGACTTATCCTTTTGCCAGGGAGAGATACTGGGTACCGGAAGTTGAAAATACCAATTATACTAAATCCATTCATCCCCTGGTTCATGAAAATACTTCAGATCTATCAATGCAGAGATTCAGTTCTTTTTTTACTGGTGAAGAATCTTTTTTTTTTTTTTTTTTTGTTCAAGGACAACGAGTTTTGCCTGGTGCAGCTTATCTGGAGATGGCAAGGTTCGCAGCCAGTCAGGGCATAGGTTTTTTTGATGAGACAGAGAGGATGATGCAGATCAAAGATGTTACCTGGCTAAATCCACTCAATGTTGGAGACCAAGCTGTTCAAATTCATATTGGTCTCTATTCTGAAGATACTGGAGATATAAGTTTTAAGATATATGGTGGTGACAAAAATATCAATAAGGATACGGTAATCTATAGCCAGGGTAGAGTCGCACTAAAACCAATGACTCATGTACCTGTTTTGGATATGGCTGATTTGCTTGAGAATTGTAAGAACGATTTTATCAGTAAAGAAAAATGTTATGAAATTTTCAAAACAATAAATATAAATTATGGCAGTACCCACCAGGGAATCCAGGAGATGTTTATTGGTGATAATAAGGTATTGGCCAGGATTGCTCTGCCTCCTTCTGTTATAAAATCCTCTCCTCATTATGTTTTACACCCCTCCATCATTGATTCAAGTTTCCAGGTATCTCTTGGGCTTTTACTAAAATCCATTGAGTCTGCTGCCAACTTAAAAACTTTTTTACCTTTTACTCTTGATGAACTGGATATATTTGGAACCATTCAATCAGAAATGTGGGCAGTAGTAAAATATAGTAACAATTTTTCTGAAAGTGAAAAAATACATAAAGTTGATATTAATTTATGTGATTTAAATGGAAAAACCTGTATCAGGATGAAGGGATTTGCTTCCCTGCCTTTTGATAGAGTAACAGATAACAGCCAAATGCCGGTGAAAAAGGGAATCCTTTTATTGAAAACACAATGGACGGAAAGCAAGTTTCGATCTGAAAAAGTAAATTATGTAAATCATTATATAGTATTGTGGGGCAGGGACAATACTTTTACAAGGGTCATTGAAAAAAAAATCAGCCAGGCAAATTGTATTGAACTAAAAACTGATGCGGATCAAAACATAAATAATTATGAAATATTCTCTATGCAATTGTTTGAAGAAGTTAAAAAAGTTTTACTCAGTCAACCAAGGAAAAAGATATTATTTCAGGTACTGATCTCCAGCAAAAAAGAAACTTCTCTTTTAGCATGCTTTAGTGCTCTGCTAAAAACAGCACACCTGGAAAATCCAAATTTTATCTGGCAATTAATTGAAATAGAGGAAACAGAAAATCACGATTTGATGATTAAATCACTGCAGGATAATTTAAATAGTAACTTGTGTAAACATATTAAATATCAAGAAAGAAAGTGCTATGTTGCTGATTTAGTAGAAATGATTGATGAGATCAGGGATGCTAATAATCCCTGGAAAGATAAAGGAATCTATCTCATAACAGGTGGTATAGGTGGTTTAGGCACAATATTTGCCGGAGAAATTATAGGCAGAGTCAAAGATTCTACTTTGATTCTGACCGGCCGTTCTTATCCGGATGAATCAATTACCAGTCATATCAAAAACCTGGAAGCCCTTGGCGGAAAAGTCATCTATCAACAGGTTGATGTATCAAATAGAAAAGCAGTTTTTCAATTAATGAAATGGATAAAACAGGAAATAGGAGATCTAAATGGTATTATCCATAGCGCAGGAATAATCCGTGACAATTTTATTATAAATAAGAGCAGCGGTGAATTTCAAAAAGTAATTGCTCCCAAAATAAGTGGTGTTGTGAATCTCGATCTGGCAACAAAAGATTATCCGCTTGATTTTTTTATCTTATTTTCTTCTGGTTCTGGAGTATTAGGGAATACTGGCCAGGCAGACTATTGCTGTGGCAATGCTTTTATGGATGCCTATGCTGGATATCGAAATCAACTTATTACGAGCGGTATGCGTTATGGACAGACAACTTCCTTTAACTGGCCTTTGTGGAAAGATGGAGGAATGCAGGTTGCTGAGGTGATTGAAAAATCTCTGCACCAAAATTTTGGATTGGAACCCATGTCCAGTGCAAATGGAATTTCTGCATTCTATAGAGGATTATCAGCGAAAAATACACAGGTAATGGTTGTCAATGGTGATATTAATAAGATGAGGCAGACAATTTTAGAAAATTATTTTACTTTTCAATCTGCTCATCAAAGTAAAACAAGAGACAGGAGTTCGTTACCAGCTCTACCAGATCACCTTCTTAAAGAAAAAGGAGTATCTTTTTTTAAAAAAACACTTTCTTCAGTCATTAAACTGCCGGTAAATCAGATAGAATCCGATGTTCCATTAGAAGAATACGGTATTGATTCGGTCATGATTTTGCAGATGACGAATGAGTTGGAAAAAAGTTTTGGCCTCCTGTCAAAAACCCTGTTTTTTGAAAATCAGAATATAGATGAGTTAACTCAGTATTTTATTGAAAATCACCAGGATCAATTATTAAAACAATTGAATTTAGAAAATAATAATGAGAACTTTACACAAATTGAAAAAGCAAACCCCTGGGTTAATCAGTCATTCCATAAAAAAATCATTTGAATAGGTTTACAAGAAGCCTGAAAAAGATAGAAAAAGACAAAGATACACCAGATATAGCGGTCATTGGTCTTGCTGGTAAATATCCTGAAGCAGATGATATCAATCAATTTTGGGAAAACCTTAAGCAAGGTAAAGATAGTGTTAGCGAGATTCCTCCGGACCGTTGGGATCACCGTCTTTATTTTGATGAAGAAAAAGGAAAGAAGGGAAAAGCCTATAGTAAATGGGGGGGATTTATTAATGACGTTGATAAATTTGATCCCTTATTCTTTAATATATCTCCTCGGGAAGCTGAATTGATGGATCCCCAGGAGCGCCTATTTCTGGAAGCAGCCTGGCATGCACTGGAAGACGCGGGATATACCAGGGAAGCAATTAATAAACTGGTTCAGGAAAAATCAGGCAAAGGAATTGGTGTTTTTGCAGGTTTCATGTGGTCAAATTACCAACTATATGGAGGTAACTCAGATTTATATTCGATTGCCAACCGGATTTCTTTTTTGCTGGGAACTCATGGCCCCAGCATGTCAATCAATACTGCCTGTTCATCTTCTCTTGTGGCAATTCATCAAGCTTGTAATAGTATTATACTGGGTGAGTGTGATTATGCAATTGCCGGTGGTGTAAATATATCGATTCATCCGGAGAAGTATATTGGTGCCAGTCAATTAAATATGTTGTCGACTGATGGAAAATGCAGAAGTTTTGGAGAAGGTGCTGATGGCTATGTACCAGGTGAAGGTGTGGGTGCTATATTAGTGAAAGAATTGGATGCTGCTATCCGGGATGGTGACCAGATATATGGAGTGATTAAAGCAAGCTCAGTCAATCATGATGGTAAAACCAATGGCTATACCGTTCCTAATCCAAAGGCCCAGAAAGAATTAATTAGCCAGACACTGAAAAAAGCAGGTATTAATCCAAGAACCATTAGTTATATTGAAGCCCATGGCACAGGAACAACTTTAGGAGATCCAATTGAGATAGCAGGTTTAGCAGGTGCTTTCAGAGAATATACGGAAGATAAACAGTTTTGTGCTATTGGATCTGCTAAATCGAATATTGGTCACTGTGAAGGCGCTTCCGGGATTGCTGGGCTTACAAAAGTATTATTGCAATTGAAACATAAACAATTAGTACCTTCACTTCATTCAAAAAAGTTAAATACCAATATTGATTTTGTTCAATCTCCCTTTTCTGTACAACAGGAGCTTGGTGAGTGGAGAAGGCCGACCATTTCTCAACATGAGGTTCCAAGGAGAGCTGGAATTAATTCTTTTGGAGCAGGAGGAACTAATGCTTACCTTATTTTAGAGGAATATATTCCAGATGAAAATGATAAATCTGTAACCAGTCATGTTGCTCAGGAGTCTGCTATCATCCTCTTATCAGCAAAAGATGAAAAACAATTGAACAAGATGGCTCAAAATCTACTCAAGCTTATCAAACAAGGTGTTTATTCAGATAATGAGCTCCATAATATTGCCTATACGCTGCAAGTTGGCAGAGAGGCTATGGATTATCGACTAGCTTTCATTGTAAAATCACTAAATGAGCTTAAGCAAAGACTTACAGATTTTATCAGTAACAGGGAAGATCAGGAAGGAATTTTTCAGGGAAAATATGAACGGAATAATGAAATTTTTTCCATGTTTAGTCATGATGAAGATACCTGGAGAACCATTGCAGCCTGGATAGAAAAGAAAAAATATTTTAAATTGCTTACTTTGTGGGTAAAAGGGCTGAATTTAGACTGGAATCAGTTTTACAAAAAAGTGAAACCCAAACGGATCAGTTTACCAGTCTATCCCTTTGTCAAAGATCGGTATTGGATTTCAGATACTCCTATTCAATCAGCAGATCCTAAAGGATCAAACTTCAGCAATCATTTTATACATCCTTTAGTTCATAGAAACACTTCAGATTTTTCAGAACAACGATTTAGTTCTGTTTTTTGTGGAAATGAGTTTTTTCTGCAGGATCATGTTATAAATGGAAAACCAATTTTACCAGGTGCTGCTTATCTGGAAATGGCCAGAGCAGCAATTGAAAAAGCAGTTGCTTTCCAGGATATAGCAGCTAAGATAAAACTGAAGGAAATCGTCTGGATCCAGCCATTAGTTGTAAAAAATCATGAATCAGAAGTCCATATTGGTCTTTATCCTGGAGATAAGAGTGAAATCCGTTTTGAAATTTATAGAAATCAGGATGATAGCAATAAAAACAAACGAGTCTATTGCCAGGGAAGGGCTGAGATCAGCCATAAGGAACAACCTTTCATTTTAGATATCGATGAAATCAGATCCAAATGCACAAAAATTCAAATTTCGAAAGATCGGTGTTACAAAGTATTTCAAATTATGGGTATTGCATATGGGGAATCCCATCAAGGAATGAAAGAACTTATTGTTGGAGAGAATATTATTCTGGCAAGGATTTCTGCTCCTGCTTCTGTAATGAATAACCTGGAACAATTTTACTTACATCCAGCTTTAATTGATTCTGCTTTTCAAGCAACCATTGGTTTTCTGTTTCATTCTGATCAAACCCTGGCTACTCAACAAACCTATTTACCCTTTGCTCTTGATGAAATGGAAATATACCATAAAACGCAACCAGAAATGTGGGCAATAATCAATACTGGTAAAAAGTATCAATCCAGTAATGAAATCAAAAAAATGGATATTGATTTATGTGACTACAATGGAAAAGTCTGTGTCAGAATGAAAGGTTTCAGTTCTAAACCTCAAAAAGAACAGAATAATATAAAAAACTTACCAGAAAATATTGAATCCGTATTAATGGAACCATTCTGGAGAGAAGCAGATGTTGAACAGCAGCAAATTGATTATTCCCAGCATTACATTATTTTAATTGAACAGAATAAAACGATTAAATCTGAAATAGAAAATCAATTAAATCTAACTAAATGTGTTGAACTAGAATCGAAGACCAATAATCCTGCAAAAAAAATAGAAATATATGCATTAAAATTATTTAATATTATTCAGGAAATTTTTAGGAATAAAGAAAAAGGCCGGATTTTATTCCAAGTTGTCATACCAGGAATAGAGGATACTGGAATCTTATCCAGCTTGTCAGCCATTTTGAAAACAGCCCATCTGGAAAGTCCTAAATTAACCTGGCAATTAATTGAAATGGAGAATATTGAGGATAATAAGGAAATTATTAAAAGATTAATAGAGAATAGTCAAGCTAGACAATGCAAATATATTAAATACAAAAACAAAAAACCTTTTATAGCTGATTGGACAGAAATTGAACAAAAAGATAATTATCATTTGCCCTGGCAAGATCAAGGGGTTTATCTCATTACTGGCGGAACCGGGGGATTGGGATTATTATTTGCTGATGAAATTATTAACAAAGCGAAAGAACCGGTATTAATCTTAACAGGACGTTCGCCATTTAATGCAAAAATTGAAAAGGCTATCAATAAATTAACCAAAAGAGGAGCAAAGGTAGAATATCGGCAAGTTGATGTTACCAGTAAAAAATCTGTATCTGCTCAGATAGAAAAGATAAAAAAGAAATGGGGAGAGCTAACTGGTATCATTCACAGTGCAGGTATCATTAATGATAATTTTATCATCAAAAAGGATCAGGAAGAATTTAAAAAAGTTATCCGTCCTAAGATTAATGGCGTAATTAATCTGGATACTGCCACAAAAGATCTTCCTCTAAATTTTTTTGTTTTATTTTCTTCTACAGCTGGAGCACTTGGCAATATTGGCCAGGTTGATTATTCACTGGGAAACGCATTTATGGATGTTTATGCCAAATACAGAAATAACTTATTATCAACTGGCAAGCGCTATGGACACACCGTATCCATTAATTGGCCTTTATGGAAAAATGGTGGAATGCATGTCGATCCTGCTGCTGAAAACAGCATTCTCCAGGATACAGGTATGGTAATTTTAGATAATGATCAGGGGATAAAAAAATTTTATCAATCTTTTACTACAAAAAAAGATCAGATTATGGTTATTAGAGGAAATTTAGAACAAATCAAAACAAAGATGTTTTCTCATTATTCTCCATCATATATAAAAAATCAGCAGATTACCTTAAACCTTGCAAATGGCACAGAAAAAGAGATTAAAGCTTTGCTTCCTGAAAAGGAAGAGCAGCCCAATAAATCCAGTTTATTAGGTGAAAATATCGAAAGGTTCATTATCAATATAATTGCTCAAGTTTTACAATTGCCGGTAGAAAAAATTGAAACTGCTGAGCCATTAACCAAATATGGCCTGGATTCAATCATGATGATTGAAATTACCAGAGAGTTGGAAAAAGCTTTTGGCCAACTCTCCAAAGCATTACTATATGAATATGAAACAATAGAAGAGTTAAAAAGCTTTTTTACTTCTTCCTATCCTGAAAAAATTCAGCAACATTTTAATTTAGAAGCAGAAGAAAAGAACAATAATGTCCTGGACAATGATTTTATTTCAAAAAGCAGTGAAAAAAGGTTTACAGAAGCATTTATCAACTTCAATAAAGACACGACTTTTAATCCTGTATCTTTTATTGAAAAAGATAATATTCAAAGTTTTCATGACCAGCCACAAAAATATATTAGTGATGGTAGTAATTTAAAGGAAGAGTCCTTTCCTGCATCAT